>JBHENG010000076.1:0-9481 GCA_046262195.1 Pyrinomonadaceae bacterium
CGCGCCGGATGTCCGGCGGAAAGACATCGATCGACTTTGGCCCCGCACTACCCGAAAAGGATCCCGTACTGTTGCTGTAGAGGACTGAGAGAAATGTCCAATTATTGATCGCGATAAAAAACCGTCGGCGTTCAGCCTCGGTAAGATTCGCGGCCAGTCTATGGTTGACCACGAGTGCCCACTCAGGCTGCCCGGAGAGCAAGGAACGACGCAAAAAATCGTTTACAAAGAACTCATTTAGCAGTCGAGCGATGTCCCGCGTTCTGATCATCCTGTCGGAGAACGTTCGTGCGACGGCCTTTACTTGGTCCTCGTCCATCTCAGCGATCCGATCGACGGGCGGCTGAGCCATCGTCAAAACCCCTGCCTGAACGACAACCACGATCGTAAATATCGCTTTCCAAAACCGCATCTTCTTATTTTACACCGGTCTACAGCGGCCGCACGCCGTTATGCTAGAGTAGGAAAGATTCGCGAGACGCGACGCGGCTATGAAACGGTGCTCAAAATGTGATCAGACTTACGTCGACGACACTCTGAATTATTGTTTGACCGATGGTACCGAGCTCACCGATGAGACGGACGCATCTACGGTCGTAATGGAGCGCCCGACCGTGACAGCCCAGACCCAGCGAAAGAACCGGCCCGCACTCTGGATCGTTCCGCTTGCCCTGATTATGCTGCTCATGGGAGCGGTGATAGGCGCTATTCTCATCTACCTGTACGTAAAGAATGGCGACAGTGCCCATCTGAACATCGCGGTCAACACGCCCAGGCCAACGGCCACTCCCCGTCGCACACTATCGCCCATCGCTACAAATCCCGCAGCGGATGACCCGTCAAAGAATGCCAACGCTAAAACCCCAATCGATAATAACGATCCAGACGAAGTCACACCGATCGGGTGGGACACGACGGCGGGTGGATTCAAGGGTGAACCCGGAAAGACGTATACATTTGAATGTCCCCCGGACGGCACACCTCAAATCGTATTTGGAAGCGATGTCTACACGGACTATTCGTCGATCTGTACAGCAGCCGTTCACGCGGGCGTTATTACGAAACAGGACGGGGGAACGGTCACGATCGAGTATAGGCCGGGTCGTGAGACATACGGCAGCACGGTGCGGAACGGGATCAAAACTACCACCACAGGTGAACACACCCGCAGCTTCGTCGTCCGGTAGAACCGCATCATGCTCCCCATGTTGTAAGCCACGCCGCGAACCCCAGCCACATATCCGTCTCCGCAATTATCATACGCAGCGGGTATGACGCTACCAACACTATTGCTCCGACGAGAAATGGCACGTTAAGCTTGCGGTTACGCCACGTGTCGTAAACGAGCAGCCCCACAGCCAAAATAGTTGGGAGGCCAAAAAACAGGAGTGGTCCGACGGCCTGCAGCGATGCGACGGGGAAGCGTGCGACGGCCGGCGGCAGAAAGTTGAGGACGGTAAGCAGCATCATCCTCTTGTGATTGGCGGCATTTTTCCGATAATAGACCGCTGCTCCAAAAAACATCCCGAACAGCAACATGTCCACCAGCGGGACGATCAGAAACGACAATGGGGAAATACCAGGCGGTGTGGATGGGGACCCATATTTAGCGGCCGCAACGGCGGTAAAGAACCCAACCAGGATCATGGCCGCGGCCAGAGCTATGCCAAGCCTCCCGAGATTCATATGGATCCGGTGGCTTTTTGACCGGATCAGCCAAACCTGAGAAATGAAAAAGCCCACCCACAAAGTCATCAGCAGCCCATGCAAGTGTACGAGCAGCGAAGGCAATGGCGGTGTATCAAACGCAAATTTTAGATAGTAGGTCCGGGCAAAACCGATGAGCACAACGGCTGGAAAGATTATCGCTGCGGTCGCAAAAAGCCGTCGGTCAGAACGACGCCAGTCAAAAGTTTCGTTATCGGCCATACTATGGTTTCTTTATTACAGGTGCAGCAGGACTAGCAGGTGCGGCGGCCGGCGGTGCAGGCTTTCTTTCCTCTGTCAGAAAACCCTGCAAAACGAAGAGCCTGACGATAGAGCGTGTATCGCTTCGGCTAAACCTATCTGTCAACACGCTCATTCGGTCAAGGTCCGCCTTTCCGAGAAGCTGCATTTGTGGTATATATCTGAAAACCAGAACACCCGACCCCATATTCGTATTCGCCCGCATTACGAGTTCGCCCTTTTTGAAGGCACGATTTCGCTTGTCGTACTTGCTGAGAACGGCGTGCGCCTGAATGATCTCGTTAAATTGATCTATGACGGGCTCAAACAGGCGTAAGGCAACATCTGAGTCGACCATGGCGTAGCCTTTTACAACCTCCATCAGGTCCGCCAGCTCGTCCTCGTCTTCGGCATAGTCTTTTATCAAAGCCCTGGCATCGGCCATCAGACTTTTTGCGTTCTCCAGATCCTTTTCGCCGCCCTTTCTGTGGACCTGTGTCGCGAGAGCGACCAGCCGCTGTACTTGCATCTTTTTCGAAGAAAGAGTGCCGATCAACCGCCTGGCTTCCTCAAAAGCTCCCCGCGCAGCCACTAGATTTATACGATTAGCCTGGTACTGATCGTTGGCATTGTTGCGCGCCACCGCATCGGGAATGGAGTCGATCAACCTTTTTGCCCGGGCCTCGTCCTGGATCTGACTGATCTTTTGGGTCAGATTTTGATAATACGGAGTTCGCTCGGCGGCATTCATTTTCGATATCTCAGCCAGGATCTCTTCCGGGGTGGCATTAGAGCTGAACAGGCGGTTGCGGTCCTGCGACGCCCGCATTTCTGTAGGCAGGTTTTTCCGGTTCTCAGCCTCACGCTGTTTCAACAGCAGAGCTTTTTCCGGAACGAACTTTTCCAATACAGGCAAAACCGACGTAAGGTTCATTCCCATGTTCATCGACCTTGACGGTTGAAGAAATGTCGTCGCCAGCTTGTTTGCGAGCTCCTTCAATTGCACATCCGAAAAGGTAAAGAATTTTGGAGTGTTGGCAGCCGTCGGAGCCGGACGAGCTCCGAATTGCAAAAAGCTAAGAGCCGCACGCATCTCGTCCTGATTCTTTGACAGGTCGGCATCGATCACTCTCCGCATGACATCGCTGCCCAGCTCTCCCGCTTTTTTCTCGTCAAGCGTATGAAGTTTCGCGAGCATCTGCACGACACCGGGTGACACGCCGCGATTCAGGCTTTCCTTTATCATTTTTATTGCCTTGTCCGGGTCCTGATCCGCTGCCATCGTCGCAAATCTTTGTTCAAGTGATATCTCCTGGCTTGCGCGTATCCTGTCTGGATCTACCGAAAAAGAGTCAATTGTCGTCGAACGTGCCATTGCCTCGGCTATTCGGGCCGGGCGGGTCGCTACCAGTACCTCAAGTGCAAGTTCCGCGTCGTGTTTAGCGATCAAATTCAATACGTCCATCCGCGGGTCCATCGGATCCATGAACTCCATGGGGTTCTGATCTGTGCTTTCTCGGCGATCTTTTTCCGCTTCAAAATTATAGTTATTGATCTCGTTAGCCGCGGACCTAAACAGCTCGCGGGCACGCTTTTGGTCGTACTTCCAATAGAGATCGCCTGAAATGCCGTAGATGATCGCTCGGTTCTGCGGCAGCCGAATGGCATTCGCGTCGTCGACCGCCTGGTCGAGCATCTGAACGACGCGCTCCTCAAGCTCCTTTTTCTTCTTCGCCTTATCGGCGTCCGTTTCCGATGGCTGGGCCTGAGACAAAGCAAGCGAGGTAAGCAATGAGACTACAGACGCTAAGATAACGAGTTTTCGAAAATGCATGGCTGATCTCCGTGCGGATGTATAGATTTAGGCTCGCGAATTATATCACAAGCACCAAACTAAGAATTACATGTCGAGTCGGTTAAATGGCGTGCCGCTGATAGATCGAAAGACGATCATTTACTATGCCGGCGGGTAAACCCTCGTGGTCCAAAAGCTCGTGCCGCGAACGGCTTTCGAGCCACGCCCTGGGGATGAGTGAGCATAGGGCAAAGACGTCTGCCTCGCACTCCTTTCGCGTTCGCCGTCCGACGCGATGAAAGCTCGCGGTGGCCCCGGTATCCGGCGTATGAAACAGGCAATGGCCCAGCTCATGAAACATGACGAGAAGCCTCTCGGGCCCGGTGAGCTTGCTGTCTATCGCGATGAAATCGCGCCCCGCCACCCGGTAGTAAAAGCCCCCGATACTTAGCGGCATTTCCTGGACCGCTATCTTATGGCGTTTGCAGACGGCGTAGAAATCGGTTTCGGCAAGGGGGCGCCTGTTCCACGGAATGCCGGTGGCGGATATTCTGTCGATCAAAAACTGCATGGCGGCGGGAGAACGCGTGTCGTGCGTCTATGCAACAATGTATCAGATGCGAGGCGTCAGGGTCAAGATTCGAGCAGCCTCATCACTTGTTTTCAAATCGAAGTGACGCGGCGGCTTGTTTCGGTTATTCATTTCTTTAACGACCTGTCCAAAACGCGCTTTGCGTCACGGAGCGCCGCCACTTTCTCATCCGTTGAAAAGCTTTCCCAGCCCTGAAAGAAGATCACTCCATAATCGCTCGGGTGATCTCGGCCTTCGTGCGTCAGCCACTCGTTCATGATGAAAGCCGGGTCGTCGGACCGCATGATAGCCGACTCGAGATCGAAAGAAGCGTCATCAACACTTCCGAGCTCCTGCACATCGCTGCGCCATCTGGCGGCAAGCTTTTGCTCAACAATGTCGCCGATCTTGTCTTCAATGAATTTCCCGAGTCCGATGGGCGGCGTGTCGCTGGCATAGATCTCGCCCTTTCCCATCAGCAGCCAGTTGAGAGAAATACCGGTTTCCTCGGCTATTTTTATCAGAACTTCGGGGGCCGGCAGTCGGCCTCGATAGTAATTTCGCACCGTCGCGTGCGGGATCTTCAACCGGCGGGCGACCTCTGCCATCGAAGCATGGTCAAACGCCGTGTGAAGCCGCTGTATGAATTCCTGGTTCATAAATTTGGTGAAACGCGTGTTTTGCCGTTCACACCAAATGTACTACCAATTTCAAGAGAATCAAAATGCTCTCGTAGCAGCGAATTTAATGGCGTTCCAGGCCCGTTTGCTTGACAGCGCGGCGGATGGAAAAGTATATTCTGAACCTTGGCTTTTGCCTGCAAACACCGGTGGATCCGCTAGTCCACTACACGGTCGACTCATTAGACCTGGTGCCATTAGCCGCCCTAGCTCAGTTGGTAGAGCATTCGATTCGTAATCGAAAGGTCGTCGGTTCGACTCCGATGGGCGGCTCCATTCTATCTCGTTCACCGTTATATAGCTTACTGGCTTATCCTGGGCCTTTAAAACTTACTAGCGCTGGCATCTACAGCCAAAAAACTTGACACCAAATTTAATAGCGTGTTAAATCAGAATTCCAAAACGTTTTGGTAAAACAATTTATCGGGCGTGCATAACCCCGATCGGCCTTCACTTTTCATCCGTCCTAGATTTTCTTGATCGATTCCTGTAGCCAGATTTTGGAGGAGCTATGCTGCGAAGTAAATTCAACTCAACAAATCTTTTGATCGCACTGCTGGTAATTTTCATCTCTGCGGTCGCGGGACATGCGCAATTCCGAGGCGGCATCCAGGGGACCGTCATCGACGCGGCCGGCGGCACGGTCGCCGGTGCAACAGTCACGCTCACCAGTAAAGAAACCAATCAGATACAGACAACAACGACCAGCGATGGCGGCTTTTATCGGTTCGCCGGCCTGGCACCCGGACTGTATTCGGTAGCCGTCGAACAACAAGGTTTCAAAAAACGCGTGGTCGATGACGTAAAAGTCGACGCCGAGTCGGTCAGAGGTCAGGACGTCGCGCTTGAAACAGGGGCTATTAGTGAAACGGTAACGGTCAATGCCGAAGCCGAGGGGCCGGTCCTTCAGACCGAGGATGCAAACATAAGGAAAACTATCTCGACGGATGAGGTCTTGCGTCTCCCGCAGGCCGGAAGAGACCCGTACGAGCTAGCCAGGCTGGCACCGGGTGTCTTTGGAGCCGGAGCTCGGAGCGCCGGCGGGGATTCCGTACGTTTGCCAAACACCAGTGGTCCGGGCGGGTCCAACAATTCGATCTTTCAGACCGAAAACGCACAACCGATATCAGCAAATGGTCAGCGTGTTTCTGCAAACAATTACCAGATCGACGGTACGAGCGTAAACAGTCAGACCTGGGGCGGGGCGGCGGTCATTACGCCAAGCCAGGAAAGTGTAAAGGAAGTTCAGGTGACCTCCAGCACGTATTCGGCGGAAGACGGACGCAACAGCGGAGCCCAGATCCGGGTAGTTTCGCAAAATGGAACAAATGACTGGCACGGCAGCGCTTTTTACAAAATAGCGGATCCGAAATTTAATGCATTTAATAAATTTCACGGCGTTCCCGGTGTCGTAACTGCGGTGCCTACAAGAGTTGAGCGAAAGTACAAAACATACGGCGGAAGCTTCGGGGGACCAGTGCATTTCTTAAATTTCGGAGAGGGCGTCCCTGCACACTGGTCCGGAAAGGACAAGCTGTTTTTCTTTTTCTCATACGAAGGGGTAAAAGAAAACACGTCGAACACATACAACGCGGTCATCGATACGGCGTCTTTTCGTCAAGGTATCATTGCTGCTCGGCCAAATACCGTGACCTCAAGGGTCCTGTCTTCGGCCGGCGTCGAGCCTCGAGTTGTTCAAATTCTGAGCGCAACCTGTGCTACCGCCGGAATCAATGGCCCATGTCAGGCCGTCGGGAATGGATTTGATGTTGGATCGATCACCGGCACGTATGGTACTTATGTGCCCCTAGGACAGCAATCAGGTGGGGGCCTCGACGGCATCGCTGATCTTCAGTACGCTCAGCTCTCGAACCCCAGAACTTTCACCGGCAATCAATACTTCACTCGTATCGATTACGAAGCTACGAAAAGGGATAAGCTGACTGTCTCATCATATATCGTCCCTACCCGGGCATTTAACTCAGATACCGGGGCTCAGAGTCGTCCGATGGCGGACATCAATTCGACCCGTCTAAGCTACGCCTTAGGGTTTATATATTCGCGAACTATATCTTCGACCCTCATAAATGAGGCACGTTTTAACATAACACGGTGGGGTTTTGATGAAACCAAATCGAATCCTAATGCCAACTACGGGCTGCCTCGCATTGAAATCGAATCCGTGACTAATGACCGGTTGCGCTGGGGTGCCCCGCGTGCGGAGAACACGCCGGGAATTATCACCGAGCAACAGTATGATTTTAGGGACAATCTTACAAAAATTTGGGGCAATCAAGTTCTCAAATTTGGCGCTGAGTATCGCAAGGATCTGAATAGCAACGGTGAACCCGGCGGAGCACGACCCTTTTACATATTTAATCGACTTTGGAATTTCGCCAACGGTACCCCGATATTTGAGGTGATCACGGCTGATCAAAACGGCAAGCCGTCAGCGAATAATACAAAGTTTACAACGAGTGAATTAGCTTTTTTTGTACAGGATGACTGGAAATTCCGTCCCAATTTGACCTTGAATCTCGGATTGCGATGGTCATACTACTCTCCCATCAGGGCTTCGGATGGCATTTTGGGAAATCTGATCCCGGATGCAAATGGCGGATTGGCGGGAGCGAAGATCTCCACGGACAAAACGTTTTACGACAAAGATCTCAATAATTTTGGACCGCAGATAGGTTTTGCATGGAGTCCGAATTGGCTCGGTGAAAACAGACTTGTAGTTCGCGGCGGAGGCGGAATTGGCTATGACCGTCTGCCAAACGCATTGCTTGCAAACGCCCGCCGTAATCCGCCAAATGGATTTAAGTTTGAAATTTGTTGCGGAACGGCCGCGACTGACTTTGGTTCGCCTTTTGCAGGTGGACGCATAACATATGTCGCAAGCACGGACGGGACCATCTTCGGCTATCCCGCCAATCCGGTTCTGGGTGGCGGAAGGAATCCCGCGAATGGTCTGCCGAATAGCGGTTCGATCGAGATATACGCGGCGCCCCGTCATTTGCCGACGGCATACGTTTATCGCTATTCGCTCGAGGCTCAATATCAGCTTCCCACAAATATGATCGGCACACTCGGTTATCAGGGAAGCGTCGGCCATAAATTTGTAAGGATCCTGCCGCTGCAAATCACAGGGCCGTCAACCAATCCCGCTATTTTTGCGGCGTATTACGCCAGCCCCGACGTCAATATGAATTACAACGCCATGATCGCCCGCCTGCAGGGACGATTTGTAAGGCAGCTGCAGTTTGACGTAAATTACCGCTTCAGCAAGAGCATCGACACGGTTTCTTTCGAAGGTCCAACGGGATTAACAAACCAGAGCTTTCCGGTCGATCAAAGAGAGGAGCGGGGGCCCTCGGATTACGATGTCAAACATTTCATTACGGCGTCGGTATTATGGGACCTGCCGATTTTCACGAACAGGAGTAGCTGGACCGGAAAATTACTCGGCGGATGGCAGATCAACGCGATCGCGACGCATCACACCGGCTTTCCGTGGACGCCAAAGCTTTTTGGGTGTCCTCTCGGTACAACAACTGCTCGTTTCTGTGATCCCCGTCCGACACGGTATTTTGGCGGACAACCGCTTAGCAATACAAACGAAAATTTCTTAAAACCTGGAGGTATTTTCCCGGGAGGTGGGGCTGCTTATTTCAGCACCTCGATACCAGAAAACGGCAGCCCCTTTGTCATTCGTCCGGGTATCGGTCGTAATGTTTTCCGTGGACCAAAGTATTCGGACCTCGATATGTCATTCATTAAAGAGTTTGGCCTGCCGAGTCTCGGAGTGTTGGGCGAGAATGCAAAGCTCGATCTGCGGTTTAATTTCTTTAACATTCTCAATACTTTGAACTTGGCTCCTTTCAATTCGAATACTGATCCGACCCGTGTGCAATTGATACAATTTGGTACGGCAACGGGTGCTCTCGCGGGCCGAACGGGCGAGTTTCAGGTAAGGTTCAGCTTTTAGCGCTCGACAAAGGGACATCTCATTGCTATACGTGCGATGTCCCCTTTTTCACGGCGAACAAGATCAGGGTTAGGTTTATTGGCCTAAGCCACAGATCCCTCGATAACTACGTTGCTCGCAAAACAAATGTGCAAAAAGAAACCGTGGCGATATCTCAGCATTGAGATCATCGTCATTTTTCTTTTTGCATTTACAAATTCCGCAACCGCACAAAAGAACCAAATTATCGAACGCCGGATCGAGACGCTCCTGGCCAAAATGACGCTGGCTGAGAAGTTGGGGCAGCTGCAGCAGCTTGACGGGGATTATCAGGGATCTGCACGGCCGGAGCAGTTCGAAATGGCGCGGAAGGGGTTGTTGGGATCGACGCTCAACGTCCGCGGCGCGAAACATACTAATGAGCTGCAGCGGGCCGCGCTCCAGTCGCGACTGAAGATCCCGATCCTTTTCGGATTCGACGTTATTCATGGATACCGCACGATCTTTCCTGTCCCTTTAGC
>JBHENG010000077.1:0-9231 GCA_046262195.1 Pyrinomonadaceae bacterium
GCGGGAACGCGTATCTTTCTGGAGCGCCGGTATCCATGAGAGCTCAACCGCTGCGGCCTGAATGCGTTCGCGCAAGACCGCGACCTCTTCGCTGAGCGCGAGAAGTCGTGCGGTAATTGTGAACTGCGGCACATAGCTCATTCGATAAGTCAAGCATACGTCAAGTCATTAGTCAAGTGTTTTAGCCTGGGGGCCAGGCGCAAAAAAAGCGTGGAATGCTCTGCCACGCTTTTCTTGTATTACCGGCTGAAACCGACTTAGGTTAGTCGGTAACGGTCTTTTTCACCGGAGCCGCTGTTGCAGGGCCGCGGTTCGGGCGATTTTTGCGGAGCTCCTGGCGCTGCTGGCGAAACTCGTCGCGGCGCTGCTTTATCTCGTTCGTGCGCTGCTCGAGCTGGGCACGCTGTTCTGCGGTCAAAACGGCGAGGACCTGTTCATGGACCGATTTGGCCTTTACCTGTGACTGCTTACGAAGTGACTTAAACGCCGCTTTTTGCTCGTCGGTGATCGGCGTTCCCGCTTTACGAGCCGCCTTGAGGGCCTTCATCTGGTCCATGATCGCTCCGTCGGGCTTGTTTGCCTCGTGGATGGACTTGATCCGAGCTTTTTGAGCATCGGTGAGCGTTATTCCGCGAAGGCTGCCGAATCCGCGGCCGAATCCGCCCATACGACCCAAACGAGCGCCGCGCATGTCGCCGTGTTTACCACCCGCAAGCCTGCGAGCTTTACGGTCGCCCTTATCAGGCTTGGTTACGCCGTCCTGTGTTTTTGGGGTTGTGCCCTTGGTATCCTGGGCCATTGCGAAGGTTGAAAACACGACGAGGGAGACCGCCATGGTGGTAATGGAAATGAATCTTGTTTTTAATGACATGTTTGTACCTCTTGTAAATTTACCTTTTGGCTTTCGTATCTTTTGACGCGGAACAAGTGGGTTTGGTCTATCGTTTTTTTATTTTGGGTGTAAAGAAATGTAAGAGCCGCCCTCTGACGGGTCGGGCCGCGCGGGGGTTTGAGATTTAACATTTGCCTCGCCGCAAGCTAAAATGCAACCTTTGATAATGGTTATCCAGTTTGTTTAAAATGAGATTTCTTTCCGAGATAAATTCGCCGGCGGACCTGCGTCAACTGCGTGTTGAGCACCTGCAGGAAGTGGCGGACGAAGTTCGTCAATTCATCATAGATACGTGTTCACGCGTTGGCGGGCACACGGGTGCAAGCCTGGGGGCCGTGGAACTGGCGGTGGCAATGCATTACGTATTCGACACGCCGCGGGACAGGCTCATCTGGGACGTGGGCCATCAGGCGTACGCGCATAAGATATTGACCGGGCGTCGGGACCAGCTTCATACGATCAAGACATACGGCGGCCTTTCGGGGTTCCTTCGACGGGACGAGTCGGAATATGACACGTTCGGTGCCGGGCATGCCTCGACATCGCTTTCGGCTGCCCTCGGAATGGCGGTGGCGCGCGATACCAAGAAAGAAGATTTTCACGTGTGCGCGATGATCGGCGACTCTTCGCTCGCTGGCGGTATGGCGATGGAAGCCATAAATCAGGCCGGCCATTTGAAATCGCGGCTTATCGTGCTCTTAAATGACAACGAAATGTCTATTGCACCCGCGGTAGGTGCCCTCAGCGGTTACCTCAACCGGATCAAAGAGGCCCAGAGCTATCAGCACTTAAAAGAAGAGATAGGCGACGCACTTGAGAGCGTTCCGGGTATCGGAGAGCGGCTGCGGCGGGCCGCAAAGTCGGTCAAGGACGCGATCGCGGCGGCTGTGCTGCCCGGAGCACTGGTCAACGAGCTTGGTTTCAAATATATCGGGTATATCGATGGGCATAATGTCGCGAGCCTGGTCCGCGCACTCGAAGAGGCGAAAAAGGTTGATGACGGTCCCGTTATAGTCCATGCGTTGACGACCAAGGGCAAAGGATTTCCGAACCCCGAAAAGAACTACTACGCGTATCACGCGACCGGGCCATTTGACCCCAAGACAGGACTTCCGTACAAAGCCGGCAAGGCTGCCGCACCGACATATACCCAGGTTTTTGGCGACACAATGTGTGAGCTGATGGCCGCGGACGAAAAGATCGTTGCGTTGACCGCAGCAATGCCGGACGGGACGGGCGTCGACAAGGTACTGGAGAAATTTCCTGACCGGGCATATGACGTCGGCATTGCCGAGCAGCACGCGATCACGTTCTGTGCAGGGATGGCGTGTGAAGGATTAAAGCCTGTGGCGGCGATCTACTCGACTTTCCTGCAGCGCGCGTTCGATCAGGTCATACATGACGTGTGCCTACAGAACTTGAATGTGACGATCGCCATGGACCGGGCAGGCATCGTCGGTGCAGACGGGCCAACCCATCACGGCCTGCTGGATATCGCGTATCTGCGGGGTTATCCCAACATTATTCTGATGGCTCCGAAAGACGAAGCGGAAATGCGTGACATGATGCTGACGGCTATTGAGCACCCCGGGCCCGCGGCGATACGATACCCCAGGGGCAACGGGTTTGGCGTCGATATCAGTGCTCCGCCGAAAAAGATGGACATCGGGAGGGCCGAGGTACTGCGTGCGGGCGGCGATGCGGCAATCTTGGCATACGGTTCGATGGTGTATCCGGCAATGAAAGCAGCCGCCAAGCTCGAAAAACAAGGCATTAGTGCGACGGTCATAAACGCGCGTTTTGTAAAACCAATTGACGAGGATCTGTTGGTCGGAATTGCGGGGACACACCGTTTGCTCGTGTCCGTCGAGGATGCCTACCTTGCGGGCGGCGTGGGCTCGGCAGTTCTGGAGACACTAGAAAGACACGGATCGGCAGACAAGATCACGGTCGTTCGCATGGGCGTGCCGGACACTATAGTTACTCACGGCGACCCCAAGATCCTACTGAGCGAATATGGGCTCAATTCTGATGGGATCAGCTCAAAGGTGATAGAGACGCTTGGGCAGATGAACAAAAAACGTGTTAATAATAATCGAATAAAAGCAGTAAGTTAGAATCTTCAAATATTTGAATCATGGCTAAAGGAAATCAAAAGACAAAAGCAGTAGAACCCAGAAGCAACACTCCCCTGCTGATAATAGGCGGCGTGCTTGTTCTGGCTGCACTTGGCGGATGGTGGTTTTACAGCTCATCCAAGGGAACTGCCCGGCCGGCGAACACAAATCGGGCGGCAAATGCGGCAAATGCTGCCAAAACGTCGCAGATCCCGCCAAATGCGCCGGCTGGAGCACAGCCGCCGAATTCCGCGGGTTCACCGACCGCGTCGGTCACACTCGAGGAATTTGCCGATTTTCAATGCGGTTCATGTGCGGCAGCGCACCCGATCATGAACGAGATCAAATCATCGTACGGCAGCCGTATCAGATTTGTGTTCCGCAATTATCCGCTCTCCATACCCGCTCACGACAAGGCGTATGATGCTGCCGTCGCTGCCGAAGCTGCCGGAATGCAGGGCAAGTTCTGGGACATGCAGAACCTGCTTTTCACTAACCAGCAAACGTGGACGGCAAGCCCCTCTTATAAAGGGACGTGGAAGGAATATGCCTCTAAGATCGGGCTGGATATCGCAAAATGGGAAACGGATATGGCCGGCATTGCGGCCAGGTCCCGGGTCGATTCGGACGTGGCACGAGGCAAGGCCCTAGGGGTCAGCTCCACGCCCACGCTCTACATCAACGGCATGGCTCTCCCGTTTACGGAAATGAAGGTCCAGTCAATAAAGAGCATTATCGACGGTGAGCTGCAAAAAGCCGCCTCGGCCAGTGCCCCGGCGCCGGCAAATCCGCCGGCGAACACCGAGAATAAGTGATCGACGAGGAACCGATAAGCGAAGAACGTACCCGCTCGATCGCCCGGCTCCCAGCGGCCGCGGCGATCGTTGCTTTAGTGGGCCTTGCCGATTCGATCTATCTGACGGTTCACCATTATACGGCCGAACCCGTACCCTGCAGCATCATCGAGGGGTGCGAACAGGTCCTAACGAGCGCCTATGCCGAGATGGCCGGTATACCCCTGGCGGGTTTTGGGGCCGCTGCCTATTTTGTCGCCTTTTCCCTTGCGCTTCTTGCGGCATTTGGTGATCGCCGAATGTGGGCCCTCTTTGGTGTACAAGCAACGCTGATGACGGCTTTTTCGCTGTGGCTCGTCTATGTCCAGGCGGCTTTGATCGGCGCCTTCTGCCAGTTTTGCCTGCTGTCGGCACTTACCACGATCACGCTCTTTATTCTTTACATAATTTCCCGATTCTCTTCTTCACGATCGTCCTTGACTGATATCTGACGTTGTTCTATCCGGAGATATAGGGCAAAGCGATCGAGGCTTTGCCCCTTTTTTGTATTTAGTGTGACTTTCAACGCCTAATTGCTGTCTCATAATGTGTAGAGCAGCGATAGCACTGTATGGAAAAAGCACAAGGGGGAATTACCACCGAGACACAGCCGATCTTTGACGTCGACAAGGCGAGGTCGATGATCGCCAAGGGCCGCCGAGCAAAATGGTGGCGGCGCATGGGCTCAAAGAACCGCGGATTCTACTACGTTGATCCGAACGGAAGCCGCGTCACGGATGAACAGCACCTCGAACGTATCAAAAGCCTTGTGCTGCCGCCTGCCTGGAAACACGTGTACGTGGCCCCCAGCGCAGGCAGTCGGCTGCAGGCGGTCGGGATGGACACCACCGGGCGGGTGCAGTATAAGTACCATCCGACATTTACGGCGCGACGACAAAAACAAAAATTCGCCCGCATAGAGGAGTTTGGAAAGCACCTGCCGCGACTTCGCCAGATAACCAACGAGCACATCATGCTGCCGGGCTTTCCTCGAGAAAAGGTCCTGGCCGTGATGATCAGGCTCATCAACTCCCTGTATTTCAGGGTCGGTACCGAAAAGAGCGCGCGACATTACCGCACTTACGGCATAACGACCCTGCAAAATAAGCATTTTCGAGTCGAGCGAGGCTGCGAACTGGTGTTCGATTTTGTGGGCAAGAGTCACGTACAGCATCGTAAGATCCTCGTGGACGAAGAGCTTGCCGCAGTGATGCTGGAGATAAAGCAGCTTGGTCGTGCAGGCAAGCTGTTTCACTATCTCGATGAGGACGGCACGCCGCGTCCCATTAAGCCCCATGACATAAACTGCTATCTCAAAGAGGTAACGGCCCCTGAGTACTCATCGAAGGACTTTAGGACGTGGGGCGGCACGCTATTGGCAGCGATCAGATTGGCTGAGATCGGTTGTGTAGAGGACGAGCGACATACGAAAAAGAACCTTGTGCGAGCCATCAAGGGCGTCGCCGAGGACCTTGGTAATACAGTTGCCGTGTGCCGCAGCTCATATATTCACCCGGCCGTGATCACCGCCTACCAAAAGGGCATGACCATCGATAATTTCAGACCGAAAAAGCAACGCCGTATCCAGCGGCGTGAAGCCGAATATGAGCCGGAAGAGTTAGCTTTGATGAAGCTGCTCTCGGCCGAGATCTGACCCTGCCCGCTTGAACAGCGTAACTGTGACGCCCCGTGGGTTTTTGTGTCTCTACGGCGTCGTGACACCGAGCTTAAAACTAAAATAGAACTCGCCGAGAAGCTGGTCCGGGTCTTTCCTACTCGTGCCGACGCGGATGAGGCGCGCACGGTTTTTGAGTTCGCCGGTGGCCTGTGTAGCGCTCGGCGTGCCGGTCCAGGCTGTGCAGCGGAGATTGGCGACGGCGGTACAGGTCCATTGCATGTAATTTGTTGTCGCGTTATTCACCGGGTTCATGTTGATCCGGTAGGTCTTGCCGCCGTAGTCAAATCGCACGGCGAGTGGGCAGGTGACGACTTGGCCCAGAGCCAGGTCCCGCATCTTATAGCCCCGGTCCGAGCATTTTGAAATGAAACGGGCGGGCAGAATAGCGGATGCGAACGGGGCGGTCGTATCGCCGGCAACCACGGGGTCGCCAAAATCGATATAAACCTTTCGGATCGTTGAAAGTGTCGCGTCCATCTCCCAGTCACCGATCGGCTGAATAAGTGATTTCACGGAATTTACGCCATTGGCGTAAGTCCCGAGCCCATCGCTCTGAAAACGAAAAAAAGTGCCAACGTCGTCTGTTGAGTGAATTGTCGTCGTCGCGGGCAGTTCCTGATCCGCCTTTGGTTTTTGTGCCGCGCCCGTTATGCATGCAGCTAGTACCATCACGGCGACGATTAAGTGTCTGAATTTGTTCATTTTTCTCCTTGCGCAGAGTTCTGGAAATGATTAGTCAATGTGATGTGTGCTAACCCAAACCAAAAACCCTGCTTGTACTTTTGAGTTTTCGCTGTATACTTTGGCGAAATCGTAGAACCGAACGTCGATATGTGCGTTTGATCGAGAGGTAGTTATAGACCTGTATCCGCGGAAAAGTCTTTAATAAATCGCAATTTTTATCCTAATTAATTCCTAAGAATCATTTTCACTCCATGACGAACGACAACGGCCGCAGCTATGATTTCGGGGTTTTTCACCTGGACGTGTCCCAGCGAATGCTGTTTCGTGAGGGCGAGGTGGTCCGCCTGCCGGCGAAGGCCCTCGAACTATTGACCTATTTTGTTGAGCATCCAAATCAGGTGATCAATAAAGAAGTTCTGATGCAGGAGATATGGCAAAACTCTTTCGTTGAGGACGTAAACCTTAGCGTCCATGTCTCAACACTGCGCAAGATTCTGACAACCGGCGGTGACGCCTCAGCTCGAATTGAAACATTCCCAAAAAAGGGGTACCGCCTTTCGGCAGAGGTTAGACCCACGGCCCCAGTTAGCGCGGAACCCGAGGTCCTGGTAGAGCCCGTGCCCGAGAGGCGCGCTGCAGTCTCGAGCCGTAAGTGGCTTTGGCCTGTGCTAATCGGTGGAGCACTTCTACTATTGTCGATCTTAGCGGTGTGGCGATGGTTCGTTCAGGCCCCGCCTCCGCAGCCCACGTTGCTGAGACTCAATGGGATGGATCAGAGTTCGTCAAAGGTGATATCACCAAATGGCGAATACATTGCGCACGCCATCTCGGATGCAGGAATGCGGACACTGATGCTGGAACATCTGAAAAGCGGTAGCAGCAGCCAAATGCTGCCTGCGGACCCGGCACACTTTCTGGGAATGGCTTTTTCGAAAGACAGCAGTTTCCTCTATTTCGTTAAAGAAGCGGTGGATGGGGGTACTTCGCTATTCAGAATGCCGCTCCTCGGGACCTCCGCGACCAGGATCCTCGACAATATTTCGAACAATTTGAGTTTTTCGCCCGACGGCGACAGGTTCTGTTTTGTTCGCAAACCGCCGGACAAATCTTCGGTGATCATGATCGCCAACTCAGACGGCACAGGTGAGCGGGTAGTCGCCAGGAGAGAATCACCAGACTACTTTAGCGGCTATTCGATCGCCTGGTCCCCCGACGGTAAAACGATAGCTATTGCAGCCGGAAGGTCTCGCGTTCCGCGCAGCTTACAGATAATTGGTGTTGACGTCGATACCGGAGCTGAACATCCGATCACTGAACAAAACTGGTCCGGGGACGACGGGCTTCAGTGGCTGCCCAACAATAGTGGACTGGCTGCAGCTCTATACGAGCTCGGGGGTTCGCCCACGCACATCTGGCATGTGCCAGTTCCGACGGGTTCAGCTAGAAAGATCACTAACGACCTTCACAATTATGGTATCTCCGGCATTACGTCAGATGGTCAGACGCTGCTGGCCGATCAGTTTACGGACGTTCATTCGTTGTGGATCATTCCCGGCGACAACCCGGCTGGCGCGAAGCCGATACCCGCAGCCGGGCATCATAATTTTCGCTGGGCGCGCTGGATGGCCGACGGGCGGCTGCTCTTCGGGTCCAGCGCCGGTCAGATCCGGGACATCTGGACAATTAACGCCGACGGCGGGTCCGAGAGATCAATAACCGGAGACGCTTCGGCCAACGTAATGCCCGTCGCTACTAACGATGGGCAGTATCTGGTCTTTGGATCCACAAGAGGCGGTTCCTCTGCTTTCCATTTATGGCGAACTGACATTGACGGCAATGCGCCACTTCAGCTCACTCATGGTTCAGAGGAGACCCAACCCGACACAACACCCGATGGGAGATGGATTTTTTACACCTCCGGACTGACGGAAGAGCCGGCAGAAAAGAAGAGGGTATGGAAGGTCTCCATCGATGGGGGCGAGCCAACACCGTTTATAGATATGCCCTCTTATTTACCCGATGTGTCGCCGGACGGGAAGTTCGTGCTCTGTTGGTACAAACCAGATGAACGAACCCCGTGGCAAGTGGCGATCTTTTCGATCGAGGGCGGTCAGCCGCTAAAGCTTTTTTCTGTCCAATCAGGAACGCCGGTTCGTTGGACTCCGGACGGTAAGGGGTTTTCTTACATCAAGACGACGGCAGACGACGTTTCGAATATTTGGACTCAATCGGTCGAGGGCGGACAGCCTAAACAAATTACACAATTCACTTCCGAGACAATATTCAACTTCGATTGGTCAGAAGATAACCGATTGGTTTGCTCACGCTATTCAAAAAAACACGAAGCTATTCTCATTCGCAACTTTAACTGATATCAGTCTGTTGAGACACGGTGAAACTGTCTGGGAATGGCATCGCCACGGGGTCTACACGTTCGCCCGTTCTTTGGAAGAAGTTGTATATTAGAGATAACTATCTACAAGCAGTTTTGAGGAGGGGCCGCGAATGACCGTCGGTACACAAATGAAGGTTGGGTATAGCAAAATACAGGAATTGCTCGGGGGCCAGGCCGAGACCCTGCTAGGCCACGTTTCGCGAACGGTACCCAAAGAAACGATCAATCTGCCGGGGCCGGATTTCGTCGATCGCGTGGTCGCGAACTCGGACCGTAGCCCTCGCGTGCTGAGGAGTTTACAGACGCTGTTCGAGAACGGCAGGCTTACGAACACCGGCTACCTGTCCATATTGCCGGTAGACCAGGGCATCGAGCACTCAGCCGGGGCGAGCTTTGCTCCGAACCCGATGTATTTCGACCCCGAGAATATAGTTAAGCTCGCGATCGAGGGTGGCTGCAACGCTGTAGCCTCGACCTTCGGAGTGCTCGGAATGGTTGCGCGCAAATACGCACACAAGATACCGTTCGTCGTGAAGATCAATCACAACGAGCTCCTTACTTATCCCAACCAGTTTGACCAAGTCCTGTTCGGCACCATTGAACAGGCACATAATATGGGCGCCGTTGCGGTC
>JBHENG010000078.1:0-8859 GCA_046262195.1 Pyrinomonadaceae bacterium
GCCTTTTGTATGGTCGGATTGCGCCGGTCCATCGGTCCCAGCAGCCGGCCAAAGGTCGAGAGCATCGCCAGCGGCAGATTGTCTACACAGAAATAGCCCAGGTCCTCGAGCGAATCCGTCGCCGAGCTCATGCCGGAACCACTGAGGCCGGTAATGATCACGAAATCCGGCAGGTCACGGTTTGGACGCCTTTTCTTTGGGGGCATATAGAACTGGTCGGGTTCCGGCTATCGGGCGGAAGCAGCCCGGACTTGCCGGTCGTGCTCTCTGACAAGATCAGAGGTGACATCAATGCTGCTATTTTGAACCATTTTCGACGCTGTCTCAACGAGCAGACAAACGTCGCGGCTCATGCAGGACGATATCGAAAACCGGCGGATATTGATCCCCAATATGTTGAGCTCACCTGTCATGCCGGGGAAGCGTTCACCCTCATCGCCCTCTTCGTTTCGGTTCAAGTGTATGCAAACGTCTATCTTGTGCCGCAGCACAAACGAGGACGGTCCAAAAAGTTCGCGGACATCGACAATGCCCAGATCTCTGACTTCGAGGACCCCGGCGAACCGAGCCGGAGCGCTGCCGAGAAGATCCTCGCCCCGGCGGCGGACCTCGACCACGTCATCCGCGACCAGCCGATGCCTGCGCGCAAGCAGACCTAAAGCACACTCGGACTTGCCAGTTCCCGCCTCGCCTGTGATCAGCACCCCGACGCCGGCAACATCTATCAGGACCCCGTGAACTGTGTCAGTCCCTTTGTTCGTCGACGGTCTATGGCTGGACGAGTCCATAATTGCCGTCCTTTCGCCGAAAGATCACAGCAACCTTACCGCCCTCGGAATTACGAAAAACATGAAACTGCTGATCACCATCGTCTAATTCGAGTACCGCCTCGTCAACCGTCATCGGCTTCGTCTCGACCCCGTCCATCTCGATGACCCTAGGTGCCTGAACCGGGATATCCGTCTGGTCGGCCGGGGAGGAAATGACCGCCGCTGCCTTGATGGCACGATGCGACTTATCGATCACTTTATCTTTTAGCTTGCGGGCCTGTTTTTCGATCTTATTGATCGACTGTGTCAGCGACAGGTACATATCCGAGTTTGTCGACTCAGCCGTGAGCGTTTCGTTACGCCAATTGATGATGATCTCGGACCGGTGACGGCCCCTTTCGACCTCGATAATGACATGGGCAGAAGCCGGCTTGCCGTTGAAAACATTTTCGATACGTGCGAAATGTTCTTCCAGGTGGGCACGAAGTGCCTCAGTGACCTCCATATGTCGTCCAGTGAATTCAAAGTTCATATAACAGTTTTTCGTTCCCGTGAACCGGGTATGTTCATTTGGTCGCGATATTTTGCAACCGTCCGCCTTGATAATTTGACTCCTTCCTTACTCAACACTCTTGCGATCTGATCGTCGGTGAGGGGCGATTTTGTGTCTTCTTCCTCGACCATTTTCTTGATCCTAAGCTTGAGGATGCGTGTCGAAACTTCTTCACCTTCTTCATTTAGCATACCTTCGCTAAAGAAACGCCTCAACTCTATTACACCTTGGGGAGTGTGCGCATATTTACGATTGACAACGCGAGAGATGGTGGACAGGTGCATGCCGATGTCCTCGGCAACGTCCTTGAGCATCATCGGCTTGATATACTCAACGCCCTTATCGAGGAACTCGCGCTGGCGAGAGACTATACACTCGACGACCCTGTAGATCGTCTGTCGGCGGTGCTCGATATTACGCAGCAGGTCGACAGCGGAGCGTACCTTCTCCTTGATAAAATCTTTTGTTTCCTTTGTGGTGTCAGCCTGGCTCAGCATGCTGTTGTACGTCGAGCTGATGCGGAGCCGCGGACTGCCATCGTCGGCAAAAAATATAACGTAATCGTCGTCGAGTTTTTCGATGTAGACCTCGGGCGAGACAAAGGTCGCGTCCTCGGACGTGTAACGGCGACCGGGATACGGATCAAGTTGTCGTATCTTTTCGATCTCGGCGTCCAGTGTCTGAAGATCGACGCCCGTGGCCTTGGATAAATGCTGCAGCCGGTGGGGCTGCAGGTCGGGCAGATGATCTGTGACCAGCCTGCAAGCAAGGCTGTCGCTTTCGCCCTCCGCCTCAAGCTGAACGAGCAGGCACTCATTGACGTCATACGCCCCGCACCCCACCGGGTCGAGCGTCATAACGGCCCTTCGAGCTTCCTGAACATCCTCGACGGAGCACCTGCATGATTCGGCGATCTCCTCGACCGATGCAGTCAGTCTGCCGTCGTCATCGAGATTGCCGATCACCTCAATGGCGGCCTGTTCCAAACGGGGGTTCAGGTCCAGGAGATGGAGCTGCCACTCGAGATGCTCGCCGAGTGACGGAGCATGGGTCAGAAACTGTTCAAAACTGGGTGCGTCGTCCTTGTATTCGATCTCCTGGGTGCGGTACCCCGGGTCGAGGTAATCCTGAAACTCCCGTCCGTAGTCGATCTCGTCAAACGAATCTGAGGCTTCGCCGGCCGGCTCTTCGTCACCCGCCTCGTACTCCCGTTTCTCGTCATGTCCATTGAGGGTGACCCCCTCCGGCGTTACGGCCTCGATGTCGGCGGCGACATCGGGAATTGTATCCGGTGCGTCGTCCAGACCGCGGTCCTGACCATCGGAAAGCTGGTCAAGAATGCTTTCGCCGATCTCCTGCGTCTCCTCACCCGGTTGGACCTCTTCAAGCACCGGATTTGCTACCAATTCCTGCTCGATGAGCTCATTGAGCTCGATCGAGTTCATCTGCAGCATCTCGATACGCTGACGCAGTTGCGGCGTCAGTATCATCTTTTGCTGGAGCTGAGTTGATAGTCTGAGAGAAGACATATTTCCGCCCGGCGGCAAGTAAACAGCGAAGTTTCAGACGACGCTACGCAAAAACTGTTCCTAAACGGAATTATACCGACATTGCTGCGAAAATGGAAAAGTTTTGGAGGGAGTGAGCGCTAAAGAGTAAACCTTTCACCCAGGTACAAACGCCGGACCTCGGCGTCGTTGATCAGCTCTGTAGGGCTGCCCGAACGCAGTATTCGCCCTTCGGAAAGAATGTAAGCACGGTCCGTGATGTCGAGCGTTTCACGCACATTATGATCGGTGATAAGAATCCCGATGCTCTGCTTTTTGAGATACAAGATGATCTCGCGGATATCGTCTATCGCGAGCGGATCAATGCCCGCGAAAGGCTCGTCTAAAAGAATGAAGCGCGGTTCGGTAGCCAGGCAACGTGCGATCTCCACGCGCCTACGTTCCCCGCCCGAGAGAGCGTCACCCCGGACCTTTCTTACGTGAGAGATACCAAATTCCTCGAGCAGCTCGTCCGTCCTCGCGAACCGCTCGGCGCGACTCATTTTCATCGTTTCGAGCACGGCGAGTATATTTTGCTCGGCCGACATCTTGCGAAATACGGAGGGTTCCTGGGGCAGATATCCGAGCCCGAGGCGGGCGCGAAGATACATTGGAAGTTTTGTGACGTCGCGGCCGTTGAGTACGATGCTTCCCTTCTCGGTATCTTCCAGACCGACGAGCATGTAGAACGTCGTCGTTTTGCCCGCACCGTTCGCGCCGAGCAGGCCGACGACCTCACTCGGACTGACGCTCAGGCTCACATCATCAACGACGCGCCGACGGCTGTACGTTTTTTGAACGTGATGGGCCGCGAGTGAATCGGAGGCGAACTGCCCGTCGGAATCGGCGGAGGCTGAGTTTCCGTTGTTGTTCGCCATCTCTTACGGTTTGGTGTTGATCTTATAAACGGACCTTGTTCGACCGGTGGTGTTCTGTTTTGTTTTGGCCTCGCTCGTGACCCTGTTTTCGCGCATGTGAAATGTCAGCTCGGCGCTCTGCGAGGTCCCTCTCTCGGGATCGCTGAGCGTTGCGGGATTGCCCCTGAGTATTGCTATCTCGTCGGCTGCCGTATATTGCGCCCAGTCGCCGGCCGCACGTCGTCCGGGCTGGGTGATCACCACGCCAGTTTCCGCCACCGTCCTCGCGACCTCGTTATTCTCGTTAAGGAAAACATCTGCCGAGCCCGCGATGATGCGGTCGGTGCCCTGCCGAATGTCAACTGAGTTTCGGTACTGCAGGATCCGCTGGCCGCGATCGAAGGTCATCGACTGTGCCGCTGCAGACGTCGGCACGGTACTCTCTTTGCCGCCCTTCTTTATTTTTGCGTCGTACAGAACACTCTGGACGTTGCCCTCGGCCACGAAGCGGCCGGCGATCTGGTCGACCGCGATCATATCGCCGCGGACGTAGTTATTGTCCTGCCAGCCTCGCGCATTGCCGCGATAGACGCCCCTTTCGGCAGCATGGTCGAAACTCGCGGTCTCGGCCGTCATGAAAACCGGTTTATCAGAGGTCGCGAAAGGCGCCGAGTCCTTCATCTGCTTTCGGCTGTAATACGTCGTGCTGACGCCGCCGCCAAGGTTTGAGCGATTGTTCTTTGTATCCCAGTCGATCTCGCGTGCTTTCGCTCGGGCCTGCGAATCCCACACAGTTGGCTCACCGCCACGCAGCCGAACGACCTGATCGGCCTGAGTGAAGCTGATTTGGCCGGCAATTGCGTTGCGGTCAAGCTCGGTAAAACGGGCACTACCGCTGGCGTCAAAAAGCTCTATGTCATGGGAACGCTGGTTGAACTGTGCTGTCAGCTTGTCCGCGCTTAGGGTTTGGTCACCGCGACCCTGGATCTGAACGGTGGGCACTCTGACCACCTTTGCCTTATGCGCGCCCATGCAGCTTTTTGCGTTATTCCCGGTTGGGAAAAACTCACATTCAAAGCGAGGTGCGTTTATCGTGGTGCGGTAACTATCTTTTCCCGGCTGGAGCGGCTCCACATAAAGCTCGGCATTCCCGACCGCCTCGGCCCTGCGTATATCCTTGCCATTCGCCTGGAAGACCGTTTTGACTGCATCGGCCGTTACCCTTTTGTTGGCTGCGTCGGGCGGTCCCGACGGGGCGTTGAGCTGGATCGTCGTCCGGCCATCCGTGCGGAGGCTGTCGATAAGCCCGGCGCCCTTGAAGAGCATTCCAATGCCGCGTGCAGCTACAACATTAACCCGCGAATACTCGTTTGCCACCGTCGGCACGACCTCGACAGTGCTCTGGCCGATGGCATTCGCATCGCGCATGTCGCCAGTTTCAGCGAACGCAGCGTTAAGCTCCGGTGCGGCGATCGACGCCGTGCGGTCGGCAGTTGTCTGCCTGGCCGAAGCGTGACCACGGACGATGGCGTCTTTCAACTTGTTGTTGGTGTGGAGATTTGCATTGATGGTGTCGCCTTTGATCGCGTCGGCGCCCTGGGAGATCTCGGCACCACCGGTTAACGCTGCCTTGCGCGTGGACTGCTCAAATATCACATCATTTGCACGAATGTCCGTGGGCTTGCCGTCGGCGTTGGTAACGATATGTGCTCCGTTCTTTAGCTCAAAGCGGTCTGCATCCTTGTCATATAGAGCGTAACCCGCCTCGATATTGGTCGGCGACGATCCCTGCTCGAGGGTCGCGATGCGGACGTTGTCGAAGAGCTCAAACTTCTTAAGCTTCGGAGTTTTAGCATCGGTCCCGGTAAAATGCACCACTGCCCGGTTAGCGTGAACGTCGGTGGTTTGTGGCTGACCAGTCGACCTCGACTTTGAGATCAGATTGATGGCGACGTTTTCGGTTGCCTCGATCCTGTTCGCGATCTGGTCAAATGAGGCGCTTGCGGCATTGATCTTTGCGTAACGAATGTTGGACCTCAGGAGCTCCGGCGATTCGAATGTTTCGATCTCAACGTCCCGCAGCAGCTCAATACGCTTTTCAGCTATTTTAACGTTCGCACCAAATGACTTGCCGCGAACATTCTCACGCTCAAATTCGACCAGCTCGTCAGCCTCTGCAAGCTGACTGCGCTTGGTGTACGTTATCTGGTTCGTCTTTACCTTTAAGGCGTCGCGCGTCTCGATCTGGACGTGGCCCTTGAGATACGCCGTGAAATTCTTTTCTTCTTCGGGGATGTAAAGGGCCGACTCGGCCGACATCTTGTCTACGGCCGCGCCGTCATCGCCGTAGACCTCCAGGTACATGTTCTGGAGTTCCTGGTGTTTGTCCGAAAAAGTGCGGGCGTGATCGGCCTTAATGTAATACTTTGCCACCCCGCCCTCGGACTCGAGCCTTTCGTAGCCCGTCACCTCGGCGATAACGTCGGTTGAAAGCTGAGCATGCTCGCTCTTGAGGCGAAAAGTGGATTTCGACCGTTCGCGATAAAACCCCACGACCACCACCACTATGCTTACAGCCAGGAGGCCGAGCGCGGCAAACCGAAACACCTGCGGCAAACGGGCGCGCACGCGGTACGGTCTTGGGTTTTGGACGAGGTCTGACACCGGTTAATTATCTGCTCTTAGGTCTTCGACAACAAGTTGCAGGCGGCTATTTCCCTGCCATACATTGGCCTCGGGCACGTAAGCTAATTCGATGCGGGAATTAGGTTTGAGAGTTTGCCCCTTTGACCGTTCGACCCCATCCCACCAGACGGCATCAAACTGCTTATTGTCCTCGCCCCATAGCCTGAATTTCAGGTGTTTGTCCTTCATCACGTAGGGTTCGTCACGCAGGACGAGGTTGCGGGTGACAAAAACCGGTTTCGGATTGCCGGCACCAAAAGGCTCAAAGACGCCCAATTGACCAACCAGATCCAAACACAGCGAGTGACTGGTGACCAGCGCGTCGATCTTGAGCTCGGGGATCAGGTCGTCCGGAGAAAGCGTCCTAGCGGCGTATTCGTTGAGCTTTTTCTGCATCGTCGGGATATTCTCGGCTTTTATCTTCATCCCGGCGGCAGCGGCGTGACCGCCATACTGCTCGAAAAGCTCCTCGCAGCAGCCCAGCGCGTTCAGAAGATGAAAATTGGGGATGCTGCGTGCGCTGCCGTGGCCGACGCCATCCTTTATGGATATGACGATGGTCGGGCGGTGGAGCTTTTCTGCGATGCGCGATGCGGCGAGCCCAATGACGCCTTGGTGCCAGCCTTCGCCCGCAACGACTATGAAGTGATTACAGGCGATATTTTGCGTTTCAGAGAGAGCCAGCTGCGTTATTTGTTCCTGCACATGTTGGCGCTCCCGATTGCGGCTGTCCAGCAGCCCCGCAAGCTGTCGGGCCTTGGCAAAGTCGCCGGCTTCGAACAGCTCGATAACGTGTCGTGCGACGTCCATCCGGCCCGCGGCGTTGATGCGCGGGCCGATGCGAAAGCCGATATGGTAGCTGGTCATGTCGGACCGGCAATCAGAGACCTCCATAAGGGCTTTCAGTCCCCAGTTGTCAGTCTTTGGCAGGTCCAGCAGACCCATCGCCACGATGGCCCGATTCTCGCCGGTAAGGTCCATTACGTCAGCCACCGTGCCTATCGCGGCGATCTTTAGAAAGGCCGGGACCTCGTACTCCAGACCCCGCTCGCGCAGCAGAGCGTGAGCAAGCTTGAACGCCACTCCCACGCCGGCAAGGTGTTTGTCAGGGTATGGACAGCCGGGCTGGTTTGGATTTACAACGGCAACGGCAGGCGGATTTCCACGGACCTCGTCAGACAAATGGTGGTCGGTAACGATCACGTCCAGGTTATGGTCGCGGGCCCATTCCAGGGGCGCAAAGCTCCGAATGCCGCAGTCCACGCTTATCACCAGCGAAACGCCATCTTTCTGCGCCTGATCGAGCGCAGGGATGTTGATGCCGTATCCCTCTGTGAAGCGGTTGGGGACATGAAATACCGTATCCGCCGCACCGAGAAGCGTGAGCATCCGTCTAAGCAGTACCGCTCCCGTGGTGCCATCGACATCATAATCGCCCCAGACAAGGATCTTTTCGCGGGCGTCGACAGCTTTTTGAATGCGGCCGACCGCTTCGCGCATACCTTTAAGCAGAAGTGGCTCGTGAAGGTGGTCAGGGCATGGATTAAGGAACTGTAATGCCTTTTCAGGCGTTTCGTGTCCACGACAGATGAGCAGAGCGGCGACCAGGGGCGTGACATTCAGCTCAGCCGCCAACCTGTTAACCGCATCAGCGTTGTGTTTGCGCAGTGTCCATCTTTTCATTTTCCGGGAGGCGATCACACAATGGGGCTAATGACCCCGCGCCACAAAAGAATAAGTATCACGGTACCGAGAATGAGGCGGTAGATTATGAAAATTGCAGTGGAGTTTCGCTTCAGAAATGCCAGCAGGAACCAGATCGAGAGATATCCGACGATCCCTGCTATCACCGTTGCCGCAATAAGCGGGACGAAACTCTGGGCGGGCAAAATGTGAAGCGCCTGCCGCAATTCCAAAAGGCCGCTGGCTGTGATCGCGGGGATCGACAGCAAGAATGAGAACCTGGCGGCCGTCTCTCGTTTTTCGCCCGCTAGAAGACCGCCCATTATTGTCGAGCCGGAACGGCTGGCACCCGGCATTAAGGCAAGGACCTGTGCAAAACCGACAACTATGGCATCGGTGAGGCCGAGATGCCTCAGGTCCTTGCGCTGGCTGCCGACAAATTCAGCGACACCGAGGAGCACTGCGATGCCGATCAGCATTACGGAAATGAACCAAAGGTTTTTGGTTCCCGGCCCCTCGATAAAATCTTTGAAAAGCAGCCCCGCAACCCCGATCGGGATCGACCCGAGGATCACCAGCCAGCCAAGCCACGCTTCTTCCGACAACCAGATCGGCCTTACACCGTCGGTACCCGAAAACCGCATGCCGCGCTTCCCCGTCAGCAGTGCAAAATGATCGCGTACGAATGCAGATGTAATCCCCCATATATCGGCCGCGAAATACACGAACACGGCCGCTAGCGTGCCGAGCTGTATGACAGCCAT
>JBHENG010000079.1:0-8150 GCA_046262195.1 Pyrinomonadaceae bacterium
ACCTTGAGGACCTCACCGGAAAAAAGGTGCTTGGACACCGGGCACCGTTCTTTTCCATAACTAAGGAATCGCTCTGGGCGCTCGACATTCTTGGCGAACTGGGAATCAGGTATGACTCGAGTATATTCCCGGTACTGAATTACCGATACGGCATCGCGGATGCGCCGCGATTCCCCTACAAGATAAAGAGCGAAAATTTTGAGTTCATGGAGTTTCCGATCTCGACACTCAAATTGCCGGGGTTTACGATGCCGATATCGGGAGGCGCCTATTTCAGGATCTATCCGTACCAGGTGACAAAGCAGGCTATAAGGTCCATCAACCGCTCGGGCCAGCCAGTCACGTTTTATCTGCATCCGTGGGAACTGGACCCCGACCACCCCCGAATAGACGTGCCGCGGCGGATCGCGCTGACCCATTATTTTAATCTCGGTGCCACAGAGCGGCGGCTGCGAAAGCTGCTCAAAGATTTTAAGATGGCGCCCATGAAGGACGTTTTACAGATCAATTAGTTTTATGGCCGATCAGGTATCAAGCACTGTCGAAGAAAAGGTTCGCGATCATTTTCATGATGACGCCGAACGCTTCGACGCTATTTACGACGAGAAAAAGGGAGCGATAGCTCGTTTCATAGACAACTATTGGCGGGGCGTCGTGCGGAAAAGGCTCGAGCTCAACGTTGAAAAGCTAGCACCGTTCGACGGCAAAACGATCCTTGACGTCGGCTGCGGATCGGGACGATTTTGCATCGCATTTGCTCAGAACGGAGCAAAAAAGGTGATCGGCGTCGACTTTGCCCCGGCAATGATCGAGATCGCGGAGAAGCTGGCCGTGAAAGCGGGCGTTGAAAAGCAATGCGAGTTTCGCGTGGGAGCTTTTCCTGACGTTATCGCTGAGGACGAGGGTCCATTCGACGCTTGTACCGGCAACGGCTTTTTCGATTATGTCGAGGAGCCTGTACCGATCATTACCCGCATGCGCGAGCTGACAAAAGGGAAGCTTGTCCTAAGTTTTCCAAAAGCTATCGAGTGGCGCGTGCCGATCAGACGAGTACGTTTCTGGCTAAAGGGGACGCCGCTTTTTCTCTATCGTGAGGGACAAACACGCGACATTCTCGCCCGTGCCGGCGTAACGAATTACGAGATGATCCACCTGGACCGCGACTACCTTGTTGTCGCCGACGTTTGATCGGCCATTCCATCCCAATGGACCCCGCGCACACGGACAACAATAGCGAGCAGCGGAGCGCGCCCATTCGCGTGCTGCACATCATCACGCGAATGATCGTCGGCGGTGCGCAGGAGAATACACTGCTGTCGGTCGTCGGCCTCGACGCCATGCCCGAGTACGATGTGACGCTGCTTAGCGGCGTCGACAAGGGCCGCGAGGGTGAGCTGTTATCGCAAGCCCGAGAGACCACGAACCTCATGGTTCTGCCGGAAATGGGCCGCAGCATCAATCCGTTTTCAGACCTGGCCGCTTTCTGGAAGTTATATCGGCTCATCAAAGCCGGAAAATATCACATTGTCCATACGCACTCGTCGAAAGCAGGAGTCCTCGGCCGGCTCGCGGCATGGCTTGCCGGAACACCGCTTATCGTTCACACGCTCCATAGCCTTGTTTTCCACGATTATCAGCCCTGGTTCGTCAACCGGGCGTGGTGGCTCACCAAAAAAGCATGCGCTCCTGTGACGGATCTCTTTATCAGCGTGTCCGAGGTGATATCGCAAAAGGCAATAGCCGCCGGCATCGATAAACCGGAGAAATTTCGGACGATCTACAGCGGCATGGAGCTGGACTGGTTTCTTAATACCGAGTTTGACGCCGCGGCAGTCAGGCGCGAGTTTGGCATTCCGCCTGACGCACCGGTCGTGGGCAAGATCGCACGCCTTTTTCCGCTCAAGGGTCACGATCAGCTAATGGACGCAGCCGCGGCCATCGTGAAACGAGTGCCCGACGTGCGCTTTTTTCTGATCGGCGACGGCATATTGCTCGAACATCTCCAGGAACGGGCACGAAAGGCAGGCATACTCGACAACTTTGTGTTTGCGGGCCTCGTCGACCGAACGCGTATCCCGGAGATGATCTCGGCCATGGACGTTGTCGTCCACACATCCCTCCGCGAGGGATTGGCGCGTGTGTTGCCCCAGTCCCTGGCGATGGGAAAGCCATGCGTTTCATTCGACATCGACGGGGCACCGGAGGTCGTCATCGACGATCTTACGGGCTACCTCGTAGCCCCGTTCGATTCAGAGGGGCTGGCTGATCGCATAGCACACTTGCTCGAGGACGAGCCGCTGCGAAAGCAGCTTGGTGAAAATGGCCGAAAGCACGTCGATCCTAATTTCCGCACGGAAAAAATGGTTGCCGATATCGCTGATGTCTACAAGATGCTGCTCAACAAACACGCCGACCGCGTGGCTGCCTTTGACCGAAAGGTTGGGACTGTTTAATCAAAGCTTTTGATAGCAAATCAAGATGTCGGTTTTTGTTAGCGCATCCACTCCTTCGCATACGCCTTCAACACTATCTCCTGTCTTGTTATCGCCTTCCCCATGCGATCGATGGGTACACTCCCATAACTTCCATCCTTAGAAGTTATCTCCATTTACCCTCGACCGCCGAATCGGACATATCATCTGCTACTACAACCGGACATATGATGTGCTAACTACACTCGCAATGAAAATCCTTGACGGGGCCGCGATCAGGGTCTATAATCCCCAAACGTTCAGTTTTTATTTGGCTTTTTGTGCGATTCCATAGTTAACATGGTCTCTGGGAGAGGCACATTTACAGACCGACTCAACCGCCATTTTTCAGCGATTTGGCGTTCATAAAGCCGCCGGTGGGCTCGTTTCTGCAGTGGTCGTCAGCGTTTTGAGATAAATGGCTGTTGCTCTCGCGGCCAGACTATACATCTAGCACGTGATCCGTACATAAGAGGAGGACTTGGATGAAAATGTATACAAATCTTTCCGCTCGCAAACTGATGAGCCGAGGGCTCGTTGTGTCCATTACCGCACTGTCTGTACTGGCCTCCGCCGTCATATGGCGCACGCCCGCAGAGATGAAGGATCTAGGATGGAGCTCGATGACCATCCGCGACGCTGCGGCCGGATTAGTGGTTACTGACATGAGCACGCAGACTCCTGCGAGTCTGGTGCAAAAGATCGTAGGCAATAATGTTCCATTTTCAAACGTGACCTACCGAGGTGCTCCGGTGGCGTCCGGATCGTTCACCGGGGGGACGGGGATCATCGGTTTTGAACAGGGCATTCTACTTACATCGGGTGACGTTCGGAACGTCGTCGGTCCCAACATTGACGATGGCAAAACTGGCGTCAACGGGACCGCTGGTGACACCAGCTTAAATGCGATCATCCCGGAGGGCGCCGCCACGATGGACGCGGCCGTGTTGGAGTTTGATTTTGTCCCGTCGACGAATACTATTTCATTCCAATATGTTTTCGCGTCCGACGAATATAATGAATTTGCCAACACTCAGTTCAACGATGTCTTCGGTTTTTTCCTCAACGGCACTAACGTGGCCTTGCTCCCCGGCACTACCACGGCTGTTTCGATCAATACAGTCAATGGGGGCAATCCTTTTGGAACGGATGCTAAGAATCCGCAGTTTTTCCGAAACAATGATCTTGACGATGGCGGAGGCTCTATAAATACCGAAATGGATGGCTTGACCGTTGTCCTTAATGTCCAGGCAAACGTCATACCTAATCAGACCAATCACATCAAGCTCGCTATTGCTGACGTAAGCGACCTCGTTTTGGACTCAGCTGTTTTTATCAGAGGTGGCAGCTTCGTCGACACGCCGGCGGCCGGTCAATTTCAGCTGAGCGCTGCAAATTACAACATCACCGAGGGAAATGCCGGAACGAGTACACAAACTGTGACCGTCAACCGTGTTGGCGGGACCAGTGGTCCGGTAACTCTCAATTATGCTCTGACGAATGGGAGCGCAACCGGAGGTGCTTCTTGCGGTGCGGGTATCGATTACGTGAACACTCCGGGAACCATCAGTTTTGCGGACGGGCAGGTGAGCCAGACGTTTAATGTCACAATATGCGGCGATCTGCTGGTCGAGCAGAACGAAACCATAAACGTGACCTTATCCAATCCAACAAATGGAGCGACGCTGGGCACACCGTCGACTGGCACGATCACCATCATTAATGATGATTTCGCAACACCGACGCCCACACCGACGGCAACACCAACTCCTACGCCGACGCCCACACCAACGGCAACACCAACGCCTACGCCAGCACCGACCCCAACAGCTGCCGGCGTCACCATTACCGGCCGTGTTCTCGGCCCCGACGGGCGCGCTATCCGAGGCGCCAAGGTGACCATTACTGACGCCCGGGGCGTTAGCCGAAGTGTCAGCACCAACTCTTTCGGTTTTTACATGTTTGATGACATCGAATCGGGAGAAAATTATGTGATCGGTGCCTCGGCGAAACGTTACCGGTTCCAATCTCGTACAATTCAGGTGTCCGATAGCTTGTCTGATGTCGATTTTGTTGGGATCGAATGATCGTCCGTTCTCGTAGGACTTGAAAAGAGGCTGTCTGAAAAGGGCGGCCTCTTTTTGCGCTCGGGTTAGTAGACTGGCAGACGCAAAGACGTCCGCGATGGAATCTGCGCCGTTACTCTGCGGCGCGGACTCTGCATCACCGTAAAAGCGGACATTTCATCTGCAGCGACAACCGGATATATGATGTGCTGATTACGGACTATTTAAACAAAGCTTTGCTTTCTGCCATAATTGGCTTTAATTTGCTGCTATTATGCCGGGATTTGTTTCAAACCCCTTCTTTGTGGGCTCGCTCGCCGCGTTGCTTTCGGTGATCTGTACTCTCGCCGTCCGCGGGCTCGCGACCCGCAGGAACTTTGTGGCAAAGCCAAAGTCTGACCGATGGCACAAGCGGCCAACAGCGATGTTAGGCGGAGTGGCCATATTTCTCGCTACGGCGCTAATCTATGCGGGACTCGTGCCGTGGACAAGAGAGTCTATGGTCGTCATGGGCGCAAGCACTTTTCTCTTTGTTGTCGGACTCGTCGACGATCTTTACACCATACGGCCTTACCAGAAACTCATCGGACAGTTGATCGGCGCGGGCATCCTTGTCCTGTCAGGATTGAAGCTGCCGCTTACAGGCTTTGAGGTCCTCGATATCTGGATAACCGTCTTTTGGGTTATCGGTATTACCAACGCGATAAACCTGCTCGACAATATGGACGGGCTGGCCGCTGGGATTTCGGCGATCGCGTCCATTTCGCTGGCGCTCAATTTTGCGTCGAACGGCCTCACGAACGAGCTCCTGCTGATATCGGCTCTTACGGGGGCGCTGGTCGGCTTTCTTGTTTTCAACTTTAACCCTGCTTCTATCTTCATGGGCGATTGCGGAACGATGTTTATCGGGTTTCTGCTCGCCGGGTCAGTGCTGCTCAACCAGATCGGCGGCCGTTCACGTGGGGTTTTCGCCATTCTCGCCGTCCCCGTGCTCATCCTGTTCGTCCCGATCTTTGACACGACGTTTGTAACGGTATTGCGCAAACTTTGGGGCCGCAAGGCGTCACAAGGCGGCCGTGATCACACGTCGCATAGGCTGGTCGCCCTCGGCCTTTCTGAAAGGTCGGCCGTGCTCATGCTTTACGGTTTTGCCGTGACGGCCGGCGCCCTGGCGCTGCTTGTAGGCCAGATAGGCGCCGTGAAGAGTTTTGCATTGATAGGCTTTTTTACTGTTGTGCTCGTAATACTCGGCGTCTATCTGTCAAAGGTCCGTGTTTACGAGGGCACAGATGAAGAGCAGGCCGTCAAAGGCAACGCGATGTTCGCCTTTCTCGTTAATGTTTCGCATAAGCGGCGCATCTTTGAGGTCTTTCTCGACGCCTTTTTGATCACGCTCGCCTATTACTCGGCGTTTGCCATTCTTTTCGAGTCATTTGAAAGCTCAACCAACTGGGACCTGTTCCTTAAGACGCTGCCGCTGTTGATCCTGATAAAGCTGGGGAGCTTTCTCGTTGTCGGTGTCTATCGAGGGTTGTGGCGGTACACGAGCATCGGCGATTTCATAACGTTTACAAAGGGGGTCCTGCTCGGCTCAGCGTTGAGTGTCCTGGCGGTTCTGCTGCTCTATCGTTTTCAGGGGTTCTCACGGACCGTTTTCATTCTTGACGGCATGCTTCTGCTGCTCGCAGTCGTAGGCAGCCGGATGGCGTTTAGGGTGATTCGACAGGTATTGCCGCTCCCGATCTCTGGCGATGGCCGCAGGGTGCTTATCTACGGAGCCGGTGACGGGGGCGAGATGGTCCTGCGAGAGCTCCATAACAACCCCGAGTGGAACTACCATCCGATCGGCTTCATCGACGACGACCCTTTCAAAAAGGACAAGGTCATACACGGTCTAAAAGTTTTCGACGGTAACGGAAAACTCAGCGATATTTGCGTTCAAAAGGACGTCTCGGAAATACTCATATCCGTGCGAAATATGTCGCCCGACCAGCTTAAGCGGATCAAAGAGATCTGCCGCGACACTAACGTCGTCCTAAAACGTGCCCAGATCAAAATAGAACCCGTCGATTTTGTATAACAGCCGATTTTGTCATTAAAGATCATAAAACTTGATCCCCGGATAGCGCGTGCTGTACTTATCGTCATCGCATTGCTGTGTATTACGGCGGGATGGTTTTTTATCAGATGGTATGTGGCAAATACGATTGCATGGCGGATCGATCCCAGGCTGCCTGAATCGAGATTAGTGGCCGATTGGCTGTCAGATGTATCGCCGCAGGACCCGGTAACACACTTCGCGGCCGCATCGATCTTCGAAAAGACGTTCGATCCCGACGATCTGCAGCTAGCGCTCCAGGAACACGAGGCAGCGGCCGCCGCCGCGCCGCACAATTACCTGATGTGGCTAAATCTGGCACGCTCGCGCGGCCTGAACGGCGAAATAGACGGTGCGGATGCCGCTTATCGCCGGGCGCTCGAGCTCGCTCCGAATTATGCCGTCGTCCACTGGGCGTACGGCAATTTTCTCGTGCGGCAGGGAAGAACCGATGAGGGTTTTTCGCTTCTGGCCCGGGCTGCCGCGGCTAACCCCGATTATTCGAGGGCGGCCGTTACCATGGCACTACAGATCTTTGATGGCGACACGATAGCTGTGCTGCAGGCACTTGGCAATTCCAGCGTAAGTAACGCCGCACTGGCCGCATCTCTGGCGGGTCAGGGTAAGTTTGAGGACGCGATTGCCGCATGGAGCCGTCTTGACGAGGCTGAAAAGGACGGCGATCTGAAAAAACTTGGCGAGACCCTCAGAACTCAATTGATACAGGCGAAACAGTTTAGACTGGCCGCGCGCGTGGCCGGCGACCTGTGGCAAGGTGCCAAGCCGGCCGTAGGACAGATTGGCAACGGCAGCTTTGAAAGCCCGGTAAAGCTTCGTGATGCGCAGCTGTTCGACTGGCAAATATCCGACGGGTCTTTCCCCCAGGTCGGTTTGACGGACGGGCAAAAACGGACAGGGAAATATAGCTTTTGGATGATGTTCAACTCGTCTGAGGCCGCGGGTTTCCGTACGCTTTCTCAAACGATTGCGGTGAACCCCGGTGGATCCTATGAATTTACAGGCTTTTATCGTTCCGAAATAAAATCCGCGGCTAAACTCAGATGGGAGGTCGCTGCTGCATCCACGCTTGCTCCGCTGGCCGCAACGGAACCGCTCGGCTTGGCAGGCGACTGGACGACATTAAAGACAGTGTTCAAAGTACCCGCCGACACCGATGGCATCGTCATTCGGCTGGTTCGTGAGGGCTGTTCCCCAACATCCTGTCCGATGACCGGCAGGCTTTCATTTGACGATCTGTCACTCCGACAGCTATAGCGCATGGGCGAACCGCGATTGGAACACGACCAAATGATCTCCGTCGAAGACATCACCATCGGCACCCAAACGTCGCGGATAAGTTCGTCGATATTCTTTATTCTCTGCTTTATACCTATATTCACCACCGTTTTGTTCGGTGGTGTGGATAATACGACTTGGGTGATCGTTTCGATCCTGTGGGTTTCGATGGTCCTGTTATGGGTCGTCGAGGCATGGCGGGCCGGCGGTGTTCTGCTT
>JBHENG010000079.1:8281-8842 GCA_046262195.1 Pyrinomonadaceae bacterium
CGGCAAGGTCGTCGTGATGCTGATCATATTCGGCGCGGCGATGGCCTTTTTCGCCATCCTGCAACGGCTGGCCCGACCGGACGGAATATACGGCATCCGCCAGACACCACAGGCGATCTCCATGGGTCCGTTCGTGAACCAGCACCATTTCGCCGCGTTTATGAATGTGGCGAGCGGAATTACGCTCGGATTTTTGTTTGGAAAGGACACTCCGCGTGACCGCAGGATCCTGCTGGCGACCGCAGTTGTGGTAATGGGTGCCGCGATCGTGTTGACCGGCTCACGCGGCGGCCTGCTGGCATTTGCCTCAGTGATCACGACGGTCCTTATTTTTAATTATCTGGTAGGTAAGTCAGCTAGAAAGCGGTCCGAGTCTCCGGGCGGCCTGCAGCGTAAGATCGCCATCGCTTCGGGTGTCGTCGCCTTGGTAGCAGTGATGCTGGGTCTCGTCCTATACCTCGGTGGAACTGAGTCGCTGCTCCGCGGCATCGGCGTGGCAGAGACGACCGGAGGCGTGTCGAGCGGCCGTACACACTATTGGTCCGTGGCGCTGCGTGTCTT
>JBHENG010000080.1:0-8715 GCA_046262195.1 Pyrinomonadaceae bacterium
GTGCACAACGGGATTGAGTATGGACTGATGCAGCTGATCTCGGAAACCTATGACTACATGCGACGGGTTATGGGATCCACTGCTTACGAAGCTGGCATGGTCTTTGCCGAATGGAACGGCGCCGAACTGAATTCGTTCCTGATCGAGATAACTGCGGCGGTGATTGTCAAAAAGGATGAGCACACAGGAAATCCACTCGTGGAAATGATTCTCGACACCGCCGGACAGAAAGGAACCGGTAAGTGGACATCGCAGAGTGCGATGGACTTTGGAGTACCAATACCAACAATCGACTCGGCGGTCACGATGCGTCAGATCTCGTCGCGTAAGACATTGCGAGGTTTGGTTTCGGCCAGATACGAATCAGAAACCGGCATTCGGTCAGACGTGGGCGTTGATGATCTGAAGAAGGCCCTGATCTTTTCGTTTATTGTGACTTATGCACAGGGCCTTACGCTCCTGAGCGCTGCATCTGGAGAGAAAAACTATGATCTGAACGTCGCTGAGATCGCCAAGATCTGGCGGGGAGGGTGCATCATCCGTGCGGCTCTTCTGGAAAACATTAGAGCTGCCTACGTATCCGATCCTGCCTTACAGACTTTGATGCTTGATGGCAGTCATGCGGCTGTGTTGGATAACAGCGTTTCATCCGCTCGAAAGGCTTTGTCGTCGTTTGTCCAGAACGGCCTACCGACAATGTGTTTATCGTCTGCTGTAGCTTATTTTGACGCTTTTCGATCCGAAAGGCTCCCCGCCAATTTGCTGCAGGCCCAACGCGATTTCTTCGGAGCTCACACCTATCAGCGCACCGATATGGAGGGGACTTTTCATACGTCCGACTGGGACAAACATTAAAGTGTAAGAAATACGCGAGAAAATATGGCATCTGCGTCCCAAAGATCGGTCATTACTGACAAGCTCGTTCTAGCTAAGACCGGCAACTCAATGGAAGAATGGTTCCGCCATCTCGACGAGCTTGGTGCCCGCTCCATGAAACACAACGAGATCTTTGATCTTATTTCCGGTATCGAGGGCCTCTCGCCGCTCGGTCAATGGAACCAAAACCTGCTGACCACGACCTACGAGTGGGACCGCGGCCTTAAGGAACGCGGCGAAAAGCCGGGAGGCTTCGAGATCAGTGTTAGCAAGACCGTTAATGTGCCGATCGAGGTACTCTACCGAGCATTTGTCGACGATAAGATCCGCAAAAAATGGCTCGCCCACGAGATCGCGATTAGAAAATCTACAGAAAACAAGTCTGCGCGAGTGACATGGCCGGACAACTCGACAAGCCTAAGTGTTGATTTTTATCCCAAAGGTGATCTGAAGTCACAGATCGTCGTACAGCATCTCAAGATCCCCGATTCAAAGATGGCTAGTGAAATGAAGCAGTTCTGGGGCCTGAGGCTTGCAGACTTGAAAGAACATTTAGAACATTCCGACTGATCGCTGCCGGTGCTGTCCTGTTTAATTCAACGATTCGACGATCTCCCACGCGCTTTCTGTGTTCAACAACTTGCTCATTAGTGAGGCATGTACAGAGTGTCCGGTCTTCTCCGCCGTTATCTTACCTTGGAGCGGCATTCCGAGAAGGGCAAAATCACCGATAATATCCAGTATTTTGTGCCGCACAAACTCGTCGGTAAACCTAAGCGGACTATCATTTAACATGCCATCGTTTGTTAGTACTATCGCGTTGTCGAGCGATCCACCCAAAGCCAGATTGGCCTTTCTAAGCATGTCGATCTCGGTCGTAAAACCAAACGTACGCGCCGATCCTATGTACTTGCCAAATGATCCGTTCTCGAAAATAAAGTGTAATGATTGCCGGTTGATGAACGGATGCGGAAAATCGATCGTGCATTCGATCTCATAGTTGTCGGACGGCTCTATCGACATCAGTCGGTCCCCCTGCGAAAACTCTACCTTCTCCATCACTCTGAATACACGTTGGGACGCGGTCTGTTCAGCTCGTCCCGCCTGTTCTATCAGGTCGACGAAATTCTCACTTGAGCCGTCCATTATCGGGATCTCAATGTTATCGAGTTCAATAAAGCAATTATCCACTCCCGATCCCCGAAGAGCAGACAACAGATGCTCGCACGTCGAAAGCACAACGCCCCGTCGCATAAGGGTTGTCGCGTACGAACAGTGAGATATGTACTCGACGGACGCCGGTATCTCAAAATTATCGAGATCCGTTCGCACGAATATGTAGCCAGTATTCTCCGGCGCCGATAACAGCCTCAAATTTACCTCAACGCCGGTATGAAGACCGACGCCCGTCATGGCGACTGCTTTTGCCAAAGTGGTTTGTTTCATCGTTCTCCCTCGCGCTATATCAATCACCGTGCCAGGTAAAAACGGCTTAAATCACTGTGATTTTCACGGATCGGTGCCGCGCATAAACCTCTCTTGTGGCACAACCGCTACAAACCAGTGGCAGAATTTACTATTGGCTAATTACCGATTACAATTTTATTCAAATATGGCGATCCAGACGGCAGGTCAGAAGGCCGCCAAGGTAACAAAGATCAGGATAGAGAACCAGGCAACATTTCCATTGCCTGGGGACACCGAAGCGAATATCCACAAGATACTTGATTTCCTTCCGGTCGAGCAGATCCGCGGCGTTGAGCGGATTAAACTCGTCGACTATATCAATGACCCGCGCCTTAAGAATATGGATGTTCCCGTTAAGGGTGATCTTCCCGGACTTTATCACCCGCGGGCGGGAAGTCAGGCACCGTGGATGGAAATGTCGATGGGGGCCTTGCTGCAGCCGACCGAGGGATTTATGAAGAAGTTCATGGCTAAAAGCTCATTTAAGGGAAACCTCGCCGGCCTGCTCTTCTCCCTCGCGGGACAGCATTACTACCTTACACTCAGACACTCGGTAAAGCGGGGAAGTCTGGAGCCGCAGATCCGCCAATATGCAGAAAAGAACCTCAAGGCCTGGAGCGAGAAACAGTCGCAAGGCAGTGTTCGCGCCAAGCTTTTCAAACCCTTCCGCCCGGCCCTGGAACGCTGGGCAAAGTGGCTGAATAAAAAAGCGGCGGAAGCGAAGAAGTGACGAGCTGTGAGTTATGAGAGATGAGTGAAAGTATACTTCGGGATAAAGCGTTCTCCTTCGCGTTACGCATTATCAAGCTGAATCGGCTTTTGGTTGACGAACATAAAGAGTTTGTTTTGGCAAAACAGGTGTTAAGATCCGGCACCTCGATCGGCGCGAACCTTGAAGAGGCAAGGCATGGGCAATCGGCCCTCGATTTTATTCATAAGCTGTCTATCGCTCAAAAAGAAGCGGCTGAGACGAATTATTGGTTAAGGCTTCTATCCGCTAGCGGATATGTGAACGAAAAACTAGGTGCATCGCTATTGTCAGATTGCGAGGAACTTCAACGAATGCTGACAGCTTCGATCAAAACAGTAAAACTAAAGCGAGCAGGGTCTGAACTCACAGCTCACAACTTATAACTCACACCTATTTATGAACTACTGGATGGTAAAACAGGAACCCGATTCTTACTCCTGGGACGATTTCGTGAAAGACGGCAAAACTGACTGGACCGGCGTACGTAACTTCCAGGCCCGAAACAATCTCAAGGCCATGAAAACAGGCGACAAGGTCTTGTATTACCACTCAAATGTCGGTAAAGAGGTCGTCGGTATCGCCAAGGTCTCAAAAGAAGCTTTTCCGGATCCAACGGACGAAAAGTGGGTCGCGACCGAGCTTACGCCGGACAAGCCGCTGAAAAAGCCGGTCACTCTCGCCCAGATAAAAGCTAACGTCGCCCTCGCCAACATGAAACTGGTTCGCCAGTCACAGCTTTCCGTCATGCCCGTGACCAACGACGAATTTGACGAGATCGTGAGCATGTCCAAATAGGCCGCGATGCTTAAAGAGGCCGTAGCCTATTACCACCAACTGCTTGCTGACGAGACCATTCCAGGCCCGTCTCAAAGGCTCCTGGATGAGGGCCTCGAACGCTCACGATTGATTTTTGGCGGGCGACGATTGTCTCCCTATCTCCGTCCGCATTTCGTTACCGAGGCTGATTGGGCCCGCATCACATCCATCGGGCATACGATCTTCGGGGCCCTGCAAAAAGTCAAAGATGCTGCCATTGCCGACCCGGCCGTACTCGACGAGCTCGGCATCTCTGAGATCGAGCGTGAGCTGATCAAGATCGACCCCGGTTACGATCACGTCTCGCCCACATCGCGACTAGACTCGTTTCTTACCGACAACGCCTACAGTTACGTGGAACTTAACGGTGAGAGCCCGGCGGGCGTTGCCTTTGCCGATTCGGCGACCGAGATCTTTCAGTCGCTTCCCATAATGCAGCGGTTCGCAGAGCGTTACAAAATACGCGGCCTGGAAGGGCGTTCCAAGATGCTCGAGGTCCTGCTGAGATGTTATGAAGAGTTCCTCGTCCGCGAACCTGACTCGCCGCCCGTCATCGCTATTGTCGACCTTAAGAACCTGCCCACGATCGAGGAGTTCAAACTATTCAAAGAGTACTTCGAGGCCAATGGGCACAAGGCCGTTATCTGTTCTCCTGAGGATCTCGTTTTCGACAAGGGGCGGCTCAGATTTGGCGAGGTAGAGATCGACATCATATACAAACGGCTGCTGGTGAACGAATACCTGCCGATCATGGAAGCACAGCCTGCGTTGCTTGACGCCTATCGAGCTGGGGCCGTCTGCATGGTCAACAGCTTTCGCGGCAAGCTCGTGCATAAGAAGGCAGTTTTTGCCGTCCTCACAAACGAGCGGCACGCCGATCTTTTTACCCGGGAGGAGCATCAGGCGATCACTGCGCATGTGCCATGGACCCGAAAGTTTCGGCAGGAGACGACTTTTGTCAGAAGCGCGGAGCGGCATGCTGCCCCTGAGGTCGATCTTGTCGAGTGGACGCGTGCCAACTCACAGAAGCTCGTTCTCAAACCAAACGACGATTACGGTGGCCACGGCATCTATATCGGCTGGAACGCTACCGCGTCTGAGTGGGATGACGCCATCTCGGTAGCTCTTGCCGATCGGGATTACCTGGTCCAGGAACGCGTTAAAACGGCTCGGGAAATGTTCCCGATGATCACGGACGATGCGGGCAATTGGCAGATGGTCGAGCAGCTCGTAGATCTGGATCCGCTGCTTTTCATGGGCGAGGTCGGATCGGCGTTTACACGGCTCTCATCGACCGAGCTTGCGAATGTATCATCCGGCGGTGGAATGGTCCCGACCTTTATCATCGACGAAAAGTAACCTGCATACGAGCAAGCACGTACCACGACGAATGGCAGATCCAACGACATCCTCTCGCCTCCGCATGCTCACCGACGAATATCTCGCGCTCGAGGAAAAGCTAAAGCTCGGCGGCGGGCCTGAAAAGATCGAGAAGATCCATAAGCAGGGAAAGCTGACGGCCCGCGAACGCATGGACCTCCTTCTCGACCCGGACACATTCAGCCAGGAGATAGGTCTGCTCGTCGCCTATGACGAATATAATGGCCAGGCTCCAGCGGCGGCGGTCGTAACCGTCGTCGGAAAGATCGAGGACCGGGAGTGCGTCGTCATTGCCAATGACGCGACAATCAAGGCCGGGGCGTGGTACCCAGAAACCATCAAGAAGATCCTGCGTGCACAGGAGATAGCGATGCGCAATCGCGTACCGATCATCTATCTAGTCGATTCCGCGGGCGTTAATCTGCCTTACCAGGGCGGCGTTTTTCCCGGCCAGTATGGTGCCGCACGCATTTTTTATTACAACTCGATCATGCGCCGGTATCTCAAGGTTCCGCAGATCGCGGCCGTCATGGGAATGTGTGTTGCGGGCGGTGCTTATCTTCCTGCTCTGTCTGACGTCATTCTGATGGTCGAGGGCACGTCGTTCATGGGCCTCGGCGGCGCGAACCTGGTAAAAGGAGCTACCGGTCAGACGATCGACAACGAAACCCTCGGCGGAGCGATGACCCATAACGCCATATCCGGCGTGGCCCATTACCGCACGGCCAACGACAAAGAGTGCCTCGCGAAGATCCGTCAGCTGATCACCGAACTTCCGCCCCCCTGCGCAGGCCCGCGCGTAAGCAAGGGCGGTAGGGAAGCATTGGAGAAGAGTGTACCGCCCTCCCTCACGGTCGGGCCTCTGCAAAGCTCGGAAAACCTCTACAACATCCTTCCCGACGACCACCGTGCTCCGTACGACATGCACACGATCCTTAACACCTTTCTCGACGGACCCGTCGACGAATTCCAAGCCGATTTTGCAAAGGAGATGATCTGCGGCACTGCGCCGATCGGCGGCATTCTCGTGGGCGTGATCGCAAATTCAAGAGGCATGTCGAAAGGGAAGGCCGGGACGCCGCCCCGGTTCGGAGGCATAGTCTACACGGAGTCCGCGGAAAAGACTGCCTACTTCATCAAGAATTGTGACCGCCACGGGACGCCGCTGCTCTTCGTACAGGACGTTTCGGGCTTTATGATCGGTGCCGAGGCCGAGCACAGCGGCATTATTCGTGCCGGAGCTCGGTTCGTCGAAGCCATGGCGACCGCGATCGTGCCAAAGATCGTCCTCACCGTCAACCATGCTTCCGGCGCCGGCTATTACGCGATGGCGGGGCAGGGGTTTGACCCCGACTTCATCTTTTCGCTCCCAACCGGGCGGATGGGAGTTATGGAGGGCGATTCCGCCGTCCAAGCCATCTTTGGGACCCAGCTCGACAAGCTCAAAAAAGAAGGCCGCAAGCCCGACAAAGCCCTTCTTTCCGAAATGGGAAAGGTCCGGGAGACCTACGACCGGGAGCTGGACGCCAAACATGCCGCCGCCCGCGGACTGGTCGACGCGATCGTCACGCCAGATTACCTGCGAGAGTCCCTGATCCTGGCACTCCAAACGTGCCTAAACACCTCGACTCCTCACATCGGACCTTTCGTGCTTGAGAGCCCCCTTTAACCCTCATTTTCGTCTCACTAGCTCTTATCCTGGCACTGACCCTAAAAGGGACGCTGTCAGGCGGTTATTTCACCTTATTAGCTCGAAACTCTTGTCCGTTTGCACGCCGAACTATGATGTGGGTCACCTGATCTTTTTCGTCTTTATGAAAGGTATAGACGGCCCCGCCGCCTGGCACGTGAAATTGTGACTCAGACTCTGATATAAGAGTAACCTCAGGCCTGGCCGGGTTATGAGCGACCAGCGTATCACCCCTTCTCACAACGGTAAACGAAGCACCGCCGACATATTCATACGTGCCGACATACGCATCTAGGACTTTCGGGTCAACCTTGACCTCGACACTCGGAGCCGCGACTGCCGAGCCATGCTGGCGGGCGAGGTGCCAGCAGCCATCCCTTTTAACATACACCCAGGTCCACCATATGGCGCGGCCATCGCTCAAGTTCGCTCGCCCCGTCCGCACCGCGACATCACGGTAGATGTCGATATATATCGGGTCCGGTGTAGGCGGCGTGTTCGGTGTTCCCACGGTTAGGCTCTTGGCTACCCATTCCGCCTTTGTGTCTATGTCGCCGGTCGTGTGAATAAAGAGAAATTCGTCAGCATAAAGCCGCTCGAGCGCAGCCTTATCATGGCGCCCGACGGCGTCTCGCACACGCTTATGCACGTCGTCCAGATCAAGCCGGATCTTTTCATGGCCTGTTTTACCTATGGTTGTGGAGCTTGTCTGCGCGGTGACGAGAGCGGCAAATGCCGCGGTCATGAGTGCGCCGATCAGTAGGAACTTCATAAGTAGCTTACGGCGTAGGCCTGACTATCGGGAAACGCGTCGTTATCGGGCGGCGAGGAAATGCATTGTTGTCCAGGTCCGTATCGGCCGTTTCCAGATTCGGGTCCAGCACTATCGACTTTAATTCTTTCTTCGAGACAATCAGCTTCGAAACATTGAAATTGTTATATCGCCAGATCTCGGCCGGTACGCGTATCTCCTCGCTCGTGCCGTCGGTGTACTCAACCCTAAAGATCAAGGGCATTACGAGACCGCCTATGTTCCTGACGTCGACCACATACAGATAGTAGTTGGTTGCGAGCAATTGCCTTTCCTGCTCCGTCAGTGTTGCCAGAAATGCCTCGTACTGACCGATCTCCTGCGGTGTCGGCTGGTGAGATTCCGGTTCATTAAAACGGTCGCGCAAGCTTGGAAATTCTTCGATCCGTTTTGGCAGTGCTTCATTGCGCTGCTGCGAAAGTGTTCTCGGCGTTTCAATGCGCTGCCGCTCGCGAATTGCGGCCTCGGCCCTTGGATCGCCGCCGTTCGGCTGAAAGATCCGTACGTTCTCGATGGACAGGTCAACGTGGTCGGTCGTATAGAACCAGCCTCGCCAGAACCAGTCGAGGTCCTGCCCTGAGGCATCTTCCATCGTTCTGAAAAGGTCCGCGGGCGTCGGGCGCTTGAACTTCCACCGCTGCGTATAGGTCTTGAAGGCGTGATCGAAGATCTCACGCCCGAGTACCGTCTCTCGCAATATGTTTAGAGCTGTGGCGGGTTTACCGTATGCATTGGCGCCAAATTGCAAAACCGCATCGGAATGCGTCATTATCGGCACCTGATTTTCGCTCGCCATGTACGCGGCGATACCCCCACCGGGGGTTGTCTCGGGCGAGCCTGGAGATGAGGTCGCGGATCTGGTTGTTCGCCGACGGGCGGCCTGGCTGGTTTGGGTAACGCCACTTGCGGGTCACCAAGCGACGG
>JBHENG010000081.1:0-8638 GCA_046262195.1 Pyrinomonadaceae bacterium
TCCGTGAATTCGGCGTTACAAAGAGCCATCAGCGGGATTCCGACATAGGTAATGTCCGTCCTCTCATAACCCGGCTGCAGAGGCTTTGAGCTGTCGTATAGGAAATATCCGCCCTCGCGCACCGAATCGTGATCAGCCGCCATGCTCTGCGGATTGACGGCTATCATTAGGTCCACACCTTCGCGCCGGCCCAGATATCCCTTTTCGCTGACACGCACCTCATACCACGTCGGCAGGCCCTGAATGTTGGACGGAAAGATATTCTTCGGCGTTACGGGCACGCCCATACGAAACACCGCCTTGGTAAACAGAGCATTCGCCGACGCCGAACCGGTGCCGTTGACGTTCGCAAAGCGGACTACAAAGTCATTGATCTTGTTACTTGATGTACTCAATTGTTCCTGGCTTGATAGTTTTTAGGGTTTCGTTCACCGCCGGAACGAGGGACAGCAGATCGTCAATATCGTTCGTCCGGGCAACGAGCACGACGAAGGCGAGATCGAACGTGCTGATTGCTTGCTGGTGCTCCATATTCTGATCATTGGTTAACAGAACATCGAACTCCCGCTCCGCCAACCTCAGCAGCTCGCCGTTCTGCTTCCCGGCCCAGCCTTCCTCGGGAACGGTCGTTACCAGTTCCGCGTCGATCTCAAGCTTTAGCTTCTTTGGCAGGCATTCGTCGAGCAATATCTTCATCAGCTCGCGGCCACGAAGGAGTGACTCAGCTCGTGCAGAAACTCGACGGCCTGTCCCCTTGTAACGGTCGGAAAGTCGTCGAGAAATTCTTCGAGCGTGTGGCCTCCGGCAAGATAATCGAGGAGGCTCTGCCCGGGCACACGCGTGCCGGCGAACACCGCCGCTCCGCTCATTACATCAGGGGAACGTGATAATACCGATGTTTCGATAGTTGCGTTCATATGTCTATTCTAACTCACCTCGTACCACGTCGGCATATCCTGACTGTTCGACGGAAAGATATTCTTCGGCGTTACGGGCACGCCCATGCGAAACACCGCCTTGGTAAAAAGCGCGTTCGCCGACGCCGAGCCTGTCCGTTGACGTTCGCAAAGCGGACTACGAAATCATTGATATTCATAATAAGTCATCCGGCCAAGCCCGAGAACGGGAGCGGTAGTCACTGGGGTTCTTTGCGTCACCAAGTCAGAACCGGGAGCGGTAGCGACTGGGTTCTCTTAGGCTTACCACCAATCAAAGGTCGGCAGATCATTGCCCTGCGCATTAAGAACATAGTTGCATGCTTCCCAAACACTTCTTTCATTCCACAGATTCCGCTTGCTTCCCTTGTCTGCCCAAGGTGAATGGCTCGACGTCCAAAGCTGATCTTCGCGCAGCTGACGAGTTGCATTTGCCTTAAAGGCTATTAATGCGGATGCCGGATTTTTGTCGCCTATGGCGGCTACCAAATGGAAATGGTTCGTTCGAACATTTAGCGCAAGCAATTCCCAACGGCGCTTATCGCACGTCTCACGTATCGCTTTTTCGACAGATGACCTCTCCGCTGCGTTCAATCTAGCCGGCGAATTAAGTAATTGAGTTTCGCTATATTTTCGCCAATTGCTGTTTGCCGCGATCCTCGCAGTTCCGTAGACATTATTATTTCGATCAACGGAGCCCCGCTCGTCACCGTGCAGCCACGTGCCATAGCAGCGCACCGTAAAGAAAACTGCAAGTGGGATGTCTGTGTCGTTCCACATAAAAGAGCATCAGGAGCCGCAGGTGTCAGAACCGGGAGCGGTAGCGACTGGGTTCCTAAAACTAGTCACTTGTATTCAGGTCTGCCGCCTACTGGTCGTTAAAATGCGACTCACGGGCCTGTCGAGTTCTGTTAGTCGTCCAAGAACCCAGTCGCTACCGCTCCCGGTTCTGACCCGACAGGCATGCTCATCGACATAATCGCCGGCAATACTAGCCCGCACCATTCCCATTCCGCGTGATCTGAACAATGTTTGGCGCAATCGGCTGTCCATATTTCACGCTGCCCGCCTTGGTCACGTTATAAAAGAATCGCTGCATGTCCCACGCTGAGGTTGGGCAGCGTTCCGCACAGAGGCCGCAGTGCAGGCAAACGTCCTCGTCCTTGACCATTATGCGGCCGGTCTTCAGACCGTCGGCGACATATAGCTCCTGGGTCAAGTTGAGTGCCGGTACCTTTGTCATCGTCCTCAGGACTGGTTCTTCGGCGTTCGCGGTAAAGGTGATGCAGCTTGTCGGGCAAATATCGACACACGCGTCGCACTCGATGCATTTTGGTGCGTCAAAAACCGTCTCCGCGTCGCAGTTGAGGCAGCGTTCGGCTTCCTTATAAGCGGCCTGCAGGTCAAAGCCCATCTCCACTTCCTGTTTTCGGTTTTTCAGCGTAATGGTCTTAGGAGCCTGCGGCACCACATATCGCAGGTCGGGCGCCACCTCGCTGTCGTACGCCCATTCGTGAATTCCCATCTTCTGGCTGACCAGGTTCACATAGGGCGACAGCCGCTTGTTCAGATCCTCATCCCTACAGAGCAAATCGATCGATATCGCGGCCTGGTGCCCGTGAGCAACCGCCGTAATAACGTTTTCGGGTCCAAAAGCCGCGTCGCCGCCAAAGAACACACGGGGATGTGCGGACTGGAATGTAGTGCGGTCCACGACCGGCATTTCCCACTTGTCAAACTCGACCCCGAGGTCGCGCTCGATCCATGGGAACGAGTTTTCCTGGCCCACGGCAATCAAAACGTCGTCGGCCGGGTAAAAAACGTCGGGCTCGCCCGTCGGGACCAGGCTGCGTTTACCGTCCTCGTCATAAACTGCCTCGACCTTTACGAAGGTCATGCCGACGAGGCGACCAGATGTGTCAGAACCGCCTGCGTTAGCGGGCGGCCAGCCACTTGAGCTAGGGTCAACGAACTGGCCCCCCGCTGACGCAGGGGGTTCTGACGCGACCACAAACGATTTCGGCACGTGATTATCGATGATCGGGATGTCCTCGTGCTGCGCATCCTCTTTTTCCCATGGCGACGCCTTCATGGTGGCGTATGGACTGCGAACAATGACTTTCACGTCGTCACCGCCAAGCCGCCGCGCCGTCCGGCAGCAGTCCATCGCTGTGTTTCCGCCGCCCAGCACGATCACACGTTTGCCGATCGAATGCGTATGTTCAAAAGCCACGCTCCCCAGCCAGTTGATGCCAATGTGAATATTAGCCGCGCCCTCCTGGCGTCCGGGCAGGTCTGGCAGATCCCGGCCGCGCGGCGCTCCAGTCCCGACAAAAACGGCATCGTAATCTTTTTCAAGCAGTTCCTTAAGCGACGATACGTAAGTGTTGAAATGAGTATGTATTCCGAGATCCAGAATGTAATCGACCTCTTCCTCCAGGACCGTCTCGGGTAGTCGAAACGCGGGTATTTGACTCCGCATAAAGCCGCCGCCCTTTTTCTGCTCGTCGTACAGGTGCAGCTCGTATCCGAGCGGTGCCAGATCGCGGCCGACGGTCAACGACGCAGGGCCGGCCCCGATCAGAGCCACCTTTTTACCGTTCGGTGCAAATGGCCCCTGAGGCATCAGCGACTTGACGTCGTCTTTAAAGTCCGCCGCAACGCGTTTAAGACGACAGATGGCAACGGGTTCCTGCTCGAGGCGTCCGCGTCGGCACGCGGGCTCGCATGGCCGATCGCACGTTCGGCCGAGTATTCCCGGGAACACATTCGAGTCCCAGTTGATCATGTAGGCCTCGGTGTAACGGCCCTCGGCGATCAGCCTTATATACTCGGGCACCGGCGTATGCGCGGGGCACGCGTACTGGCAGTCGACGACCTTATGAAAATACTCGGGATCTGTGATATCTGTCGGATTCAAAACGATTTCCTTTCGGAGAGTGTTTAACGCTAATGTCTATAGCCAAATTCTAGAAGAATATACGGCCCATTGCCAGTAAAAAACGAATAAATATAAAAGGAATCGTGCCGTTTCACCGCGAAACGCCGCGGCGACTCGCCCTTTAACCAAAATATCCATCTTGTTGTACAAGGATGGCGCGCGAGATAAAATGCCCGTATGGACGAGCGGCGTTACACACAGGCCGAGATAGATCAATTGGTCGCTGAGGCGATCAAGGACGGCTTTTGCATCTTGCGCGCCCAGTTTGCCAGGGAAAAGCTTACCGCCTGGTATGACCAGTTCTTGCCTCTATTAGAGGATCACATTGAGCGGGAGGGCGAGATCATGAACCGCGGTCCCGGCCGATTTTACGTAACCCTTCCCTTTGATCAGCCGTTCGCCGACGAATCGATCTTTGCGGACCCGGTCATCCTTGCGATCGTGAAACGCCTCGTTGGCTCAGACTTTACGATGGTGCAGCTCGCCTCCGACACGCCCGTTGCGGGTTCCGATTATCAGGACATTCACCGCGACGCTCCGCCTCTGTTTCCGGAGATACGAGAGGAAACGCCAGCGTTTCAACTGGCAGTTAATTTTCCGCTGGTTGATGTCACTCTCGAGAACGGCCCGTTTGAGGTGGCAAGGGGCACGCATATGATGACTAAAGAAGATGGTCTGCGAGCGATCGGCAGCGGTGAGCGCCCACTGGAGCCGGTGTGTCTGGGCCTCGGCGATGTAATGATCAGGGATGTCCGGGGTCTGCACCGTGGCACGCCCAACCGAAAGGGTGATCCCCGCCCAATGATCGTCATAGGTTATAGCCGAAGATGGCTTTTCCGGCCTGAGGTATCGATCCGCGTACCGGGCGGCGTTTGGGCGGCGCTATCGCCCGCGTCACGGCATATGCTTCGGTTTAACGAGGTGGTCGAGTCTCTGGAGGACGCCCCGAAGCGCGAGATCTATCAATCTTTTGCTTACTAAAAACCTGGCGTCGTTGGCTAATTACCGTTGTTGCATCCGTTTGAGAGAGGAACACGGACAAAGATCGTAGTTCCGGCGCCGGGTTCCGACTCGACCTGCACGTCTCCGCCGACGAGCATCGCCCGCTCACCCATCCCGATCAGCCCCAGCCCGCGTCCGACTTCACGGCTCGCACCTTTTGTCGCCGGATCGAATCCAACACCATTGTCCTCGATGATCAGTTTGAGATCGTCACCGTCGCATTTCAGCAGAACACTCACGCGGGAGGCCTGCGCGTGTTTTACGATATTGTTTAAACCCTCCTGGACGATCCGGTAAAGCTGCGTTTCGATATCTTTGTCAAACCTCGGCGTTCGCAGACCGTTTGTCATAAAATCGGCCTCGGTCTGATAGTGACGCGACCAGTCTTCAACAAAAGATTTGACCGCCGACACAAGCCCGTGTTCGTCCAGCGACGCGGGCCGCAGCTCCCACACCAAAAAGCCGACCTCGGTATCGACGGCCGCCGCTATCTCCTCGATGCCCTGTACGCGCTCAAGAACCTTATCGTCAGTTGCGACATCGGTTTTCAGTGAAGCGATCTTTAACCTCAACCCGGTCAGCCGCTGTCCAAGCTGGTCGTGAAGGTCTCTTGCAATGCGGCGGCGTTCGTTTTCCTGGGTGGTTACAACCTGCTGAAGCAGATCGATACGCTGCTTTTCGGCAGTTTGGCGCTCCTCCATTTCACGCTGGAGCGCCGCATTAGCATCCGCCAGTTCTCTTGTACGTTCGATAACGCGTGATTCCAGCTCGTGATGCGCATGACGAAGCGCCTCTTCAGCCAGTTTCCGCTCGGTGATATCACGTGTAAAGCAACGCGTATGGACAAAAACGTCTCCTTCCCACAAAACATCCGAGTTGATGATCACGTGTCGCACTGACCCGTCCTTGGCCAATAATGTCGCCTCGTGGTTGTCGAGCTTCTCCCTCTCGGTGAGCCTGAGAAGCATGTCGTGGATCACATCACCGTCGGCGTGAAACTCTGTGATGTTCCGGCCGATGTACTCCTCTTTCGAATACCCAAGCATTTCCAGCTCAGCCCGGTTCGCCCACAATATCGTCCCGTCCGGCGCAACCCAGTGCATGCCGACGGTCGCATTCTCCACAAAATCCCGGAGCTCCTTTTCCGTCCGCCGCAGCTCTTCCTCCACGCGTGCACGCTCAACACGCGTCCAAATTCGGGTCGTCAGCTCATTCAGCAGCTCGACCTCGTCCGGTCGCCATTCACGTGGATTTTGATCATATGCCACCAGCAAATAGCGGGTTTGTTTGTCCCGAAGGAGCGGGACGCTGGTAAACGCACCGATCTTGAGCACAGCGTAGGCTTCCGCGTTGACCCGCGGGTCTACTTGAGTGTTGCTGACAATAAATATCTCGCCCGCGCGTCCCGCTTGACGAAAGTCGTCCTTGATATATTCGGACAGCGAATAGACGCCAGCGGAGCTTCGGCGGTCGTCTCGGTGCCAGTCATGGTTTATTACTGCCTTTTCAAACGCCTCATCGACCTCGACAAAGGCACACACTGACAGATCAAGGTACTCGCCGATCCTCGCGCCGACCAGACGCATGATCTCCTCGGCGTTCGTCAGCCTCGAAAGTTCGTTGGTCACTTCGGCGAGAAAAGCGCTGTTCCGTTCCGCTCGCTTTCGCTCCGTGATATCGCGAATGATGGCCAGCAGTCCAGAGTCTTCTCCGTTCCTGCCCTTGATGACGCTTACGCTCGACTCGACGTGGACCTCTTCGCCGGTGGTTTTGACATGAATGTTTTCGCCCCGCCAGTAGCCGCGGGTTTCCAGCAGCTCGGCAGCCCGCGCCTCATCGTCGGGATCCACCCATTTGAACTGGTAGATCTCTTCAAGCCGTCGGCCCAGTGCTTCCGAGGCTTCAAAACCATACTGTTTTTCGGCCGCCGGATTCATGTACGTCACGCGATGGTCATTGTCCAGGGCGATGACTACCTCGTTGATCTGGGCCAGCACCTCGCCCCGGAACTTGTCCGAGGCTGCGTCGAGCCCAGGGATCCCCGTAGGCGCCTTGCGTATGCCGACTAAACGGTCTTGTCCCCCGCTTCTATTTTTCATTGAACCTTTCCCTCAGGGAGCGCTGGAAAAATAACAGAAAAATTAACTATAAATTCTCTTTTCGGTCGAGTTGACGGAATTGAAGCCTTGACACCGCCACATTGTAGGCTATGGCTATAAACTACATCATGGATTTGGATATTTCAACCTTTTACTGCCTGAAAACCTGCGTTTTAAAAAAAATCCTCGCCTAGGGCGTGATCACAAACAGAAGAAAGGGGCGTGCAAGTTAGGACACACCCCCTTCGCTATTTTCATCCATGTTTTTTACAAGCAGTTAAGGCAACTCGCAACGTTTGGGGCGTCGCTCATGTCTGTTTGGGGAGACATGCGTTTCCACTAACGGCTTGATATAAATCTACCTGTTCCAAAGCCGCCCGAAGGTAATCTGGCTGACAATAGAGAAAGTTTTTTTCAAAAAGAATTTATGCGGCCTTTGCATACCGGTTGACAGGCAGGCTGCCAAGCAGCCGGTCGTATTCGCCGCATAGAACGTCGCGGCATTCGCAGGATCTTGCCTCGAGAGCCGTCACGTCCTTTATGCGTATGTCGCCGCGGTTATAGTCGATCACACCTTGATCCTTTAATCGGCCCGTCGCGAGTGACACGGAGGAGCGGTTGGAGCCGAGCATTTCCGCGATAAACTCATGCGTCAGCCAGAACTCGTCTCTTTCAACACGGTCCCGAACCTCCAGCAGCCACCGTGCACACCTCCTGTCAAGATCGTGCAGCCTGTTGCAGGCGGTATTCTGCGAGATCTGCGCGATGAACGACTGTGTGTACAAAAGCAAAACATTCCGCAGCTCAGAGTTGCGGTCAAACTCTTCCCTGAGGGGTTGGGCAGCGATCTTGAGCGCGTCGCCGGGGGAGCTGAACAATGTATTCCGTCTGGGTCGTTTCCCGGCCGCCCATGAACGCATTTATACCGGCCACCTCTCGGCTCCCCACGGCTCCCGCCTCCACCGTTTCGCCGTTCGCCATTGTTACGGTTATCGAGATCATGCTCGTGAGAGGAAAATGCAGATGCTGGATCTCATCGCCCGGGGAATGCAGTACACGGCCGCGCTCGTATAAGACACGCTCAAGATCAGGTTCGATACGTGCAAAGACATCGTCCGGCAATCGCGCCAGCAGTTGATTTTTCGGGGTCATAATGGGTTTCTTACAGACTCGTTGCCGACAATACCACAAATTTAGTAAAAACCAGAGCACTATGGGGCGGTGGCCACCGTCGCCCGATTCGTAGAACTCTATTGCCGCTCGTTGACAAATGATAGATCGTTGTTGCAAGGAATAGGGCCGCGCCGACGAAAACTTGTGGCTGACGCATCACGATGGCGACACCTATTCCGAGAAACCAGACCGCCTCGTACGATAACCCCTCGTAGCTGTGAAACGTAAAACCGCAGTGGACGAGCCCGAGGGCAACGATCAGGACACTCGCAACGAGCTGCAGGGTTTTCATTCTATTTTGTCGAATTGTCCAAAAGTTTCGTGATCTCGGCCGTCAACTTTGGACCGTCGAGCTTCGTCTCTTCGGAGATTCCGAGCTGTTCCTGCCAATAGGTCGGCTTTGGAGGGATGTCCTTCCACTCGGTATTCTTGTCGTAAAGCAGGTATACATCCCAGGTCTCGCCTTCTATGCCCATGACCGGCGAGAA
>JBHENG010000082.1:0-544 GCA_046262195.1 Pyrinomonadaceae bacterium
CATTACATCTGCCGCGGCACCTGTGACATTCACGGTCACATACACCGACGACTTCTCGCTGAATGTGGGGAGTATCGACAGCAACGATGTTCGCGTGACGGGGCCTGGCGGCTATAACGCAGCGGCCACACTTATGGGCGTGAACAATAACACCAACGGCACACCGCGTACGGCAACATACTCGATCGTGCCCCCGGGCGGGTCCTGGGACATGGCAGACAACGGCTCGCCATACACGGTCGTGATGCAGCCGAACCAGGTTGTTGACGTACCAGGCAGCCAGCCTGTCGCAGCAGGCTCGATCGGTACCTTTACGGTCAACATTCCGCCTGCGGTGCTCGGCGGCAACATACAGCAGTTCAATGCACCGCTTGCCAACACACCTCTTGCAGGAGTGCTGGTCACGCTGACAGGAACCGGGGTGTCTGCGGGAACCACACGCACGACAGGGGCGGATGGGAACTTCTCATTCAGTGGCCTCTCGAGCGGCGGCAACTATACGGTCACGCCGACGATCGCGGGCAAGATACTTGATCCGCTAAGC
>JBHENG010000082.1:554-8367 GCA_046262195.1 Pyrinomonadaceae bacterium
CCGGACCTTCACGAGCATGACAGCCGATGTGCTGAATGCGAACTTCATCGCATACGACGCTCTTACACGCAATCTGAGGGTGGCGAACGGCTACACCGTTCCAGGCCAGGCTGTGACCGTGCCGATCGTGCTGACGGCAATGGGAAATGAGGCAAAGGCGGACTTCCGCCTGACGTACGATGCCGCAAGGCTAAATACGCCGACCGTTGCATGCGGAGCGGCTTCGGGTGCGGCATGTACGATCGTGCTGGACACTGCCACAGCGGGAGTGATCGGCATCTCTGTGGACCCTGTAACGGCGACGTATGCATCGGGACTTAAGGAAGTGGTGACGATCACGTTCAATACGACCGCCACGACGGCATCCAATACACCGCTTGTCTTTGCCACAACGGGCAATCTGACGACCGACACAAGCGGCAATCCGCTCCAGACCACGTATACGAACGGATTCGTCGTCTTCCAGCACGGGCTGGAAGGTGATGCTGCATCACGCTTTACAGGTGACGGTCTATATCGTCCGACAGATATCGAAGTAACCCGCGTACTGGTAGCGGGCGGAGCTGCGAACGGCGCGTACAACGAGTTCCAGAGAGCTGATTCGGCTCCGTATGGAACAGGCGGCGACGGCGTGCTCGATGCTATCGATGTTCAGCAGCAGATCAACTATGTTGCAGGATTGGCAGCCGCACAGACCGCAGGCGGTCCTGTGCAGCCTTTGCCTGCACCTCCTCCTTTTGCAAGGAAGATAGGAGCGTACAGTTCTGTAGATAGAGTGAAGCGTGCTGTCAGAGTGGTATCAGCTACAGCAGGAGCAGGCCACAAGGTAAGTGTGTTTATAGAGATGGATGCACAGGGAGATGAGACAGCGGCAAGCTTTACGCTGAACTTTGATCCTATGAAACTCACTAACCCTGTTGTCTCGCTCGGAGCCGACGCCGCTGGTGCAAACCTGACTGCAAACACCACAAGAGCCTCAGAAGGCCGCGTGATGATGCTGGTCGACTCTGCGGTAACAACTGCAGCATCAATGAGGCTTATCACAGTAACGTTTGATGTCGCAACAGACGCAGTGACCGGCAAGACAGCGATCACCTTCGGCAGCGACCCAACACCTGCGAGCATCTCGAGTGCTGAAGCAAAACGGCTCGATGCACGGTATGAGGACGGTCACATCATGATCTCTGGAGCGACAGCTTCGTCGATCCAGATCTCGGGCCGCGTACAGACAGAGGACGGCCGTGGGCTTCGCAACGCTACAGTCACTCTCACTGACTCAAGCGGCGTCTCAAGGTCGGTCGTGACCAGCACATTCGGCCGCTACACCTTCGACGACGTCGCCGCCGGCCAGACCTACCGCATCTCCGTCACCTCGAAACGTTACCGCTTTGCGGCAAAGATGATACAGCCGATCGACAACCTCGTCGGAGCTGACTTCACTGCTCAGGAATAAACGAGTTCTCATGTTCACTCTCCATTAGGCGGTCTTCGGACGGCCTTTTTTTCTCCTGAAGCTGCCACTCCCACCCCATTTTTGTGTAAGATGGTGACAACCCGATGTCTATTTACGAGAGCCTTGAACCTATCGATCTGACTGAGATCCAGACCTACGATCTAGCTTCGCGTCCGAGCAAAGTGACGGTGGCGGATTTTGCCGCCTCGCCCGCCAACACTGACTCGATTGCTGAGTTTCTTGGCAAGCTGCCGGACATCCTGGCCGTGAAGAGCCTGCGCGGCTTGGTGGAGCAGATCCGGCGAGCTCGAGAGCTTAAAAAACCTGTCATCTGGGGTTTGGGTGGACACGTGATTAAAACAGGTCTCGCGCCAATTATCATCGATCTTATGGATCGGGGATTTGTTACCGCAATAGCGGGGAATGGCTCTGTTCTAGTTCACGACAGCGAGATTGCCTTGGTAGGGTTCACGAGCGAGGATGTTGATGCGACGCTTGCTAACGGCGATTTCGGTGCGGCTAAAGAGACCGGCGAGATCCTGAACGCGGCCGCCAAAGAGGGACATGCCGGTTCGATAGGCCTGGGCGAGGCAATGTGCCGGGCAGTATCCGCGATGAACCCGCCATACGCTGACAAGTCCCTGCTTTGCCAGGCATACAAGAAAAACGTCCCCGTGACCGCGCATCTGACTATCGGAGCCGACATTGGTCACTTCCACGCATCATCTGACGGAGCGGCTCTGGGGGCCACGTCGCACACTGATTTTCGCATCATGTGCTCATTGGTGCAGCAGATGAATGGCGGTGGTGTATATATAAACTACGGCTCCGCCGTTGTGCTGCCGGAGATATTCTTGAAAGCCGTCACGGTGGTCCGCAACCTTGGGCATGAGGTCAAGGATATAACGACTGCAAATTTTGATTTCGTCGAGAGATACAGGCCGATGACGAACGTCGTACACCGCCCCACGGCCGGCGGGGCTGGACGAGGCTTCTCGATAACCGGTCATCATGAACTTACAATGCCCTTGCTGGCGGCTCAGATCATCTGCGGTTGATGGTACTGTGTGCATATGAATAGGTTATGCTTCGCTATCGCCGCCCTGTTGTGCCTCAGTAGTGCATCAGACGGCCAGTCTAGCTTGACCAATGAACGCTACCGTGTCTTCGACGGCCGTGGCAATCCTGCGACGCTCGAAAAGATAATCATGTCCGTCGGTAGTTCAGATGCTGTGTTTCTGGGTGAACAGCACGATGACGCGGTGGGACATGCGGTCCAGATGGAGATCTTCAGCCAGGCAGTCGCCCGCCATTCCACTGATCGCAGGGTAGCGTTATCCCTTGAAATGTTCGAGCGTGACGTCCAGATCGTTTTGAACGAATATCTCGGCGGCCTCATCAGCGAATCTCACCTGATCAGCAGCGGCCGGGCCTGGCCAAACTATCAGACCGATTACAGGCCACTGGTTGAGTTAGCAAAGGAGAAAAAACTCGACGTGATCGCCGCTAACGCGCCGCGCCGATACGTAAACATGGTTTCGCGCAGCGGGCGCCGCGCTCTAAACGGTCTCTCAAAAGACGCCAGAAAATGGATAGCTTCGCTGCCGTACGGCGAACCGTCCGAGGCATACGCAAAAAAATTCAAGGCCCTCATGGGCCCGAGTGCCGAGGCGCAGATGGGCATCGACAACATTCTGGCTTCGCAGTCGCTGTGGGACGCAACTATGGCCGAGTCGATATCGAAGTATTTGAAAAAGCACGAGGATCCCCTTGTCATACACCTCAACGGCGGGTTTCACAGCGAAAGCCGGCTCGGGGCCGTGGAACATCTGCTGAGATACAGATCGAAATCAAGGGTCCTGGTGGTAAACATAAGATATGAGACCGATTTCAAGATGTTTGACGCGGCTAAGCATTTGAACACGGGCGATTTCGTGATCCTAACCGATGCAAGCGTTCCTCTGAACAGGAGATAGGTCTCGATCTACCCACGACGGCGGCTGGCCTGGCGAGGAATATCATCCCAGGTACGGTCGATCCAGACACGCTTGCGGAATCGGCTGTCGTTCCAGAACCCTTTTGTCAGCTCAATTGATGGTTTGGCAACGTGTTTTGGTAATAAGACCGTCACGACGTCAAACCGATATTGCAATTGTCCCACTTCAAATAATCGTCGATAGACCCGGGCTGTTCGGGTAATTTGACGTTGTTTCCGCAGGTCAACGTTCGAGATGACCGGAGCAAATTCGTCCGAGCGACGAGTTTTTACCTCGATAAAACAAAGTGTTTTGCCGTCAAGCGCGACGATGTCGATCTCGCCTGTGACCTGAGCTCCGCGACTATTTCGACCGACCGGCACCTTAAAGTTAGTAACAACGATTCTGTAACCGTTTTCCACAAGAAAATCGGCAGCCAGCGCCTCGCCCCGAGTGCCCAACCCGCTTGTTATTTGCGAGCCCGTAAGTTTATTCTCATGAATGATCGACAGAATATCAGACATTCGGCAGGTAATTATGAAACGCGATTATATCAGAGATGTTTTTGGTGCTGCATTACTCGTTTTTTACGTGTCAGCGTGCGCGAACAGCCAGTCACCGGCTCCAGCCGCCACGCAGGCCGCGGCGCCAACTTTACCTCAGATCGTCAATTTTGATAAAGCACCGGCCCATTCTGTCGACCCGGCCAAGCTGCCGGCCCCTTTCCACACGCAGAGTGTGCGCCGAAGCTCCCGCCAGATACCGCAGCCGGAGAATGCACGGCTTTTTGTGCCCAAGGGTTTCAAGGTGAATGTTTTTGCCGCCGGCGATTTCCAAGTGCCTCGGTGGATGGCCTTGGCGCCGAATGGAGACGTCTTTTTGGCCGATTCGCGTGCAGACTCGGTGATCGTACTGCGCGACGCGAACAAGGACGGCGTTGCCGAGCAGCGTTTCATTTTCTCTAACAAACTATCGCAGCCGTTTGGTATGGCGTTCCAGAATGGTTACTTTTATGTAGCAAATACGGACTCGATAGTCCGGTTCCGATATCGTTCGGGTCAGACCGCGGCCGAGGGCGAGCCGGAACGTCTTGCGGAGCTAACCCCTGGCGGCTACAACCAGCACTGGACCCGAAACATCTTGTTCTCGCCCAATGGCAAGCGTATGTTCGTGTCGATCGGTTCCGCAACAAATGTCAGTGTCGAGGCCGATCCCAAACGGGCTGCTATTTCTGTCTATGATCCAGACGGCAAAAACCACCGGATCTACGCTTCGGGCCTTAGAAACGCGATCGGCCTCGCCTGGAACCCAAAGACGGGTGAACTCTGGACCGCGGTAAACGAGCGCGACGGCCTGGGGGATGATCTGGTGCCGGATTACGTTACGTCTGTAAAGGAGGGCGGCTTTTACGGATGGCCCTACTCATACATCGGGCAGAACGAGGATCCGCGTCGCAAAGGCGAAAATCCGGAATTAGTCCGGAAAGCGATCGTACCTGACGTGCTGCTTACTTCCCACGTCGCTGCCCTGGGCATACAGTTTTACACCGGCAAGATGTTCCCGAAGGAGTATCAGGGCGACGCCTTTGTTGCGCTTCATGGCTCCTGGAATCGCCAAAAGCTTAGCGGTTACAAGGTGATCCGCGTGAGATTCAGCAACGGCAAGCTTGTCGGCAACAGTTACGAGGATTTTATGTCCGGGTGGCTACCAAGCGAAGACAGCAACGAAGTTTGGGGGCGACCCGTGGGCCTGCTGGTGGCGGCCGATGGGTCGCTGCTGATCACAGATGATGGGGCAAGAAAGATCTGGCGCGTGAGTTACGGTAAATGATCAGCGGCGTGTGAGCATTATCGTGCCCAACGCGGCCAGTGGCGTGGAATTGATTATCGCGGCCGCCCACCAGGTAAGATCGTTCTTTCGCTTGACGGCCAGGATCAAGCTCCCAACCAGCGCTCCAATGCTGGCCGCACCCGCGGCTAGCGTCTCGTCTGCGTCCATCCTATTGCCGCGCAAGTACACAACATAAAATCCCATCCAGAACAGAAGTGTCGGGATGATCATCAGGAATCGATAAATAAGGTTTTTGGAACCCATTACTCATACCCGGGGCAGCCTCCATGGGGGCGGGGAGTTTGTCGAGGTCCCGTTAAACATATCTTTATCAGAACGCCGGTTCCTCATAGATCCCGTAGACGTCGCGAAGCGCCACGCAGATCTCCTCGACCGTGGCATATGCTGAGACAGCTTCGATTATCGCGGGCATAGTGTTCTGACTCTCATTTGCTGCCTGCTTCAACTTTTCAAGTGAGTTCGCGACCGCTCCTTTATCACGGATCGATCGCACGTGTTCGAGCCTCAGCAGCTGGTGATCGCGGACCTTTTCATCGATCTGCAGAATGTCGATCGGGTTTTCCTCGTCCATGGCGTATTTGTTGACCCCGACGATCGTTTGTTCACCACGTTCAACTGCTTTTTGATACTGATACGCGGATTCTTGTATCTCACGCTGTGGAAAACCGGCCTCGACCGCCTCGACCATGCCTCCAAAACTGTCGATCTTATCGAAATATTCCATGCATTCGTCCACCATGTTCTGAGTCAGCGATTCGACATAGTAGCTGCCCCCAAGCGGATCCACGGTGTTAACGGCGCCAGTTTCCTCGGCTATGATCTGCTGCGTTCGAAGCGCTATCAATGCTGCCTGGTCTGATGGAAGCGCCAGCGCCTCGTCGTAAGAGTCCGTATGCAGCGACTGTGTGCCGCCCAAAACGCCGGCGAGCGCCTGGATAGCGACCCGTGCGATGTTATTCAGTGGCTGTTGCACGGTCAGGGATACACCTGCAGTCTGCGTATGAAAACGCATCTGCATCGTCCGTGGTTTCTTAGCGCCGAAACGCTCCTTCATTGTTCGTGCCCATACGACCCTTGCGGCCCGGTACTTGGCGATCTCTTCAAAAAAATCGTTGTGAGCATTAAAAAAGAACGAGATCCGCGGCACAAACTGGTCAACGCCCATACCGCGATCCACTCCATACTGCACATATTCAACGCCATCTCGAAGCGTGAACGCCAGTTCCTGCAGCGCCGTGGCTCCAGCCTCCCGAATGTGATAGCCCGATACTGAGATGGGATTATATTTGGGCACGTGCTTCGTCGTGTATTCAAACGTGTCTATAACGAGCTTCATCGCTGGTTTGATCGGATAGATCCATTCCTTTTGGGCGATGTATTCCTTTAGAATGTCGTTCTGCAACGTCCCTGAGATCTTATTAAAGTCCGCACCCTGTTTATCCGCCACGACGAGGTACATCGCCAGAAAGATGGGGGCCGGTGCATTGATGGTCTGCGATACCGTTACCTGCTCCAGCGGTATTCCGTCAAACAGCACCTCAAAGTCGGCTAGTGACGAGACAGCTACACCGCATTTTCCAACTTCTCCTTCTGATAGCGGCGAATCGGCGTCGAGTCCCATCAAAGCCGGCAGGTCGTATGCCACCGAAAGACCGGTCTGGCCTTGAGCCATCAGGTATTTAAATCGGCGATTCGTCTCCTCCGGGGACGAGAAGCCCGCAAACTGGCGCATCGTCCACAGCCGGCCGCGATACCCCGTCGGATGAATGCCGCGTTTGTAAGGAAATTCGCCGGGAAAACCGATGTCCTCTATGCCTTCAGTGTCGGCCTCGGTGTAGAGCCTGTTTACGGGCACTAGGCTGACGCCTTCAAACGAAGGCTTACGCTCAGGACTACGTTGGGTTACCTTTTTTACAGTCTCTTCTTCCCAACGCTCGACGGCAGACTTTGCGGCTGACTCGGCTATCTTTACTTCTTTTGTGTCCAATTCAATGCTACCCCCAAACGTTCTCGGAAATATCCTTATGATAGATTACGGCTCCTGTTAACTCAACGGACCTATCGGCCGCGGTCTTGACCCGTGAGCGCACTCAAAATTGCAATCCGATTTCATTCAACCTACAATTGCCGCATGATCAAACAGAGGTTGCGAGGGGTTGTGTCATTATCGCTCTGCGCTGCTGCCCTGTCGGGTTGCGGTGGCGGTACCGTCGATGTCAATTCCCCAACCGTAAACGCCACCCAGGGCCAGTCGGCCAGCGCCCCCCGAACTAATGTCGAGGAGCTCGGCGTTCTCATTCGCGTTCCGTACGAGACAGAGGATATCGCCTGGAAGGATTATCCGGCTGAGAAAAAGATCATCGCGGTTCTGCGGCTTTCTCCGCTGGATGCCGATAGGCTCGTCGCCGCGGCACAGCCCTTCGGACCGCCACAGCTCGTTACCGTCTCGATCGAGCCATGGTTTCCTGACGAATTGATCGCACAGGGTGACACGAGCGGCGACAGCAATGTCCGGGGTCAGGCCTATCCGGCT
>JBHENG010000083.1:0-8315 GCA_046262195.1 Pyrinomonadaceae bacterium
ACTTTCGGGAATGTCGTTGATCAGAACATAACCATCGATCTCCTGGGCTTGGGCCTCGAGCCGACCCTGAAAAAGCAGATCAGACTCTTTCGAGATTCCTTCAAATAAGACTTTATAAGTATTTCCCACCATCGCGGCGTTCTTTGCCTTACTGATCTTAGCTTGTTCTTTCATCAATCGATGCCGCCGCAGCTTCGCCATACGCGGGTCCACTTTATTGGGAAGATCGTATGCCGGGGTGCCTTCCTCGTCAGAATAAGTAAATACGCCGACATTATCGAAGCGACAAATACGCACGAATTCCATCAGCTCATTAAAGTCCTCGTCCGTTTCCCCGGGAAAACCTGTGATAAACGTTGTCCTGATCGCTATTCCAGGCACCCGCTCCCTGACACGTGCTATCAGACGTTCGAGCGAGTCGCGAGTTCCGCCCCGCTTCATCAGTTTTAGAACGTTTCGGGACGCATGCTGAAGCGGCATATCAAGATACTTCACTGCTTTTGGCGTCTCGGCGATGGCAGCAAGAAACGCGTCAGAGATGTGAGTCGGATAAGCGTACATTATCCGCACCCACTCGATCTCCTCGATCTCGCCGAGCGCGCGAATCAGCGCCGCTAGAGCGTCCACTTCTCCGAGATCCTCACCATAACGGGACGAGTCCTGTGCGATCAATACAAGTTCCTTGACACCCTGCTTTGCCAGGGTTCGCGCTTCCGCGATGATCGAACCGAAACGGCGTGAACGAAAGGACCCGCGCATCGCCGGTATTGAACAGAAAGCACATGGGCGATCGCATCCTTCAGCTATTTTTATAAACGCCGTATGCGGGTCCGTTGCTCGAATTCGCGGCGTGTATTCGTCGTAAAGATATGTGGCAGACTTGTTGCCGATGGGTGTGATCGTGAGTTGTTCAGCGTCAAACCGATCATCGGCGGCAGCCAGAATCTCATTGATCTGCGAAGTACCTATGAAGGCATCCACCTCAGGTAATTCTTTGATCAGGTCGTCGCGATATCGTTCTACGAGGCAGCCCGCGACAATCACCCGCGTCGCATGACCTTGTGCCTTAAGCTGAGTAGCTTCAAAGATCGCATCGACCGATTCCTGCTTAGCGGACTCAATGAATCCACACGTGTTGACCACGACCGTGTCGGCTTCATCGGCGTTATTTGTAATCTCGTAGCCGGCGGCGGCGAGCTGCCCCATCATCACCTCGCTGTCAACAAGATTCTTGGGACACCCAAGACTGACAAATCCTACTTTCTTCATAATGCGAATTTCATCGCCAACGCAATCATATAGGTTAGCACATAGTTGATGGCGTCCCGACCGGAAAGCATTGCGGGCTGACAGGGTAAGATCTGCAACCTGAAAACACGATCAATGGTGCCGGCTATCTGACGGGCCCAGCTTCCAGTCTCGATAACCACTGCTCCATCTCGGCGGCCTCGTCATCGCTCAGGTTTCTTTCTCCGAATCGCACGCCGTTATATCTTTCCGTAATGGCAAGCACTTCAGCAATGTCTACGGCGTAGGCAAATTCCAGGGGTGTCTGGTGTGGCTCACGCCGGTACCCACGTTCCAGGAGCGATCGCTGCATACGCTCGTAAAACTCAACGATCGAAGTTGGATGACCAACGACCCAGCCTTTCCAAAAACGGAACCAGGTGGTGCGTTTCAGGCCCCTATAGATCCAAATGATCACGAGGACACCCAGTCCTACACCGACAGCGTAAGCCGCCGTATACCCGATCGTGCTCCATCTGGCTCCATTCCCGCGATCACCTTTTACCTCTGACCACCAGTTAGTTAATGAATACTGAGCGGTATTTATGTATGAGGAAATTCGCGATTGATAATTCATAAAGCCGCTGCGTACTGAACGGGCCAAAGATCGCTGTTCCTGGTTGTCGAAGGCAACAAAATATTGGATCCAGAAAGTCTCCAGTGCTTCGACAAACCTATTGAGAGATGCCATCGCATCGGCCGCCTGCGGCATTCCTGCTTCTCCGCCGAATGGCGTTGGATCGAACGGCACCCACACGTTATCTTTGGGAAAATATACCTCTACCCAAGAGTGCGCATTTCGTTGGCGGACGATCGTCACTCCCGCAGTATTGTTGTATTCGCCCCCGTGAAATCCATTCACAATACGCGTAGCAATACCCTGTGTACGAAGCATAAGGGCCATTGCCGTTGCGAAATATTCACAATGCCCCTCGCGGATATTGAACAGGAAATCTGCCAGAGGCTCTGGACCCGTAGCTTTACGCTCGAGGGTATAGCCGAAGTTGGTCTGCAGATACGATTCAACTGCCCTGGCTTTGTCGTACCTGTTCTCCAAACGACCCGCGATCTGATCGGCCAACTGCGCGATCCGAAGGTCATATACCGCCGGCAGATCTCGGTAGTTGCTTATGGTCGCCGTATAGGGCTGTTGGTCCATGCGAAGCTGAGTTTCCGGCGGCAAACTCCTATCCGACGCGACCTTGTAACTAATGCGCTCATAACCAGGCTGAAAATAAAGTGAACCATAGGCATCCTGCTTCAACGCTGGAAAATTCCCTTGAAGCCCAATTACACGGGGCAGGCCGAACAGTACGGGGCTGTCCATTGGCTCCATATAGATCGTCTGCTGTGATAAATGTGCCGCGGGAGAAGTCGGGCCATCGACCCGGAGCCATTCCCCCTCGCGTTTTTCCAATTGTTTAGACTGCCTCGAAGATTTTGTCCATGAACGATTATCAAATGTGTCGAGTGCCACGCCGCGGAAGTAAAGCTGCTGCGTAGGTTCTGCCGTATCTTCTGACTCTACGCGCATAACGATGGCGTCGCTCTCCTGTATTCGTCCGATATTCCCGAGCGTCACGGTATCAGAAAAGCCGGAAAAAGTGTCGAGCCCAGTCCGGTCCCCGCCAAATCCCGCTTCCCCCACGCGAGGAAGCACAAAGAACAGGGGCATCGCTAAGATTACAATAAAAAAGATCAGTGCCACTGCAGTTAATGGCAGCCTGCGGATGCATAAGACCGGAGTGGCATTCTCTGCCGTTTTCGCATCGGCCGACTTCGCTAGATTTAATTTATTCGTGACCGTCCGTCTGGTCCGGCGCATCTCAAACGCGATCACAGCGCAAACCATCACAAACAGGTAAGCGAGAAAGCCGCCCATATACAAGGCGCTAATACTTAACCCGGCAGCCAGCAGCACCTCAAAGAACGCCATCAAATACAAGAAGATCCAGTCCCGGTCGCTCTTGTTCTGCAGTAGTTTTATCGCTGATAGGGTCAGTATCATCCGAGCGAGGATTCCCGGAGCGAACATCTCCGATCCATAACTGCCGAATGACCCTAATTTAAAAATGAGAAAGTAGACCGGCAGCGCGAGGACGATAAGGGCGGTGCCGGGCTTTTCGGCTATCTGCCACCGGGTTCCCTCTATAAACCATGCGATGGCCATCACAGCGATAAATAGCCCGCTGCCGACCACCCCAAATGATCCTGATACCCACAGCGAAAAAAAGCCGCAGAATACGGCCGCGTATGAGACAAGGCGAAAAAAAGTATCGAAGCTCACAATCCGTTTACAATTATATCGTCTCGTCCAGGAGAAGGTTGCAATAAGTTAATTAGAAATGTGGCGCATTTGTTACTCGTCTCACGGAAATTCAAGGGCAGAAAAGCCCGTATTTCATGAGCGGGCCTTTTGCTAAATTAAATCCGGGGACTTCCCACTTTCCCGCTGGCCGAAAGCTGCAGTATCGTCGGCTCCAGTCGGCTCAACGTCTCCAGGCGTTGCCAAAAGGCACACATATTAATAACATGTTGATGTGAAGTATTTTGCCTGGGACGGCGGGAAGAATGAGCTGCTCAAGCAGAAACGCGGTGTTTCATTTGAGGGAGTAGTTTTTCATATTGAAAATGGTGATGTGCTCGACATCGTCGAGCATCCCAACGCTGTGAGGTATCGCCATCAAAAGGTGTACATTGTTAACCTGGATGGCTACGCATATATGGTGCCATTTATCGAATCCGAAGAGACGGTCTTTTTAAAAACGATCATCCCGAGCCGAAAAATGACTCGTGAATACTTGTATGACCAAGAAGATAAAACTTGATAAAGAAGAAGCTGAGCTGTTAGCTTCTGTCGAAGCTGGTGAATGGAGATCGATTGAGAATTTGGATCGCGAGATCAAGCGCTATCAAGAGTACGCACGGGCTACGTTTCGAAAGGACCGTCGTGTAAATATCCGTATTTCTGTCAAGGACCTGCAGGGACTGCAAAAACGTGCTCTTGAAGAAGGAATACCTTATCAGACTTTGATATCGAGCGTTCTGCACAAGTACCTGTCGGGCAGTTTGGTCGAAAGGTGAAGTAGGAATTTCAGGTGTTCGTCAGGGGTAATTACACTTGTCAATATTGCGGACGCAAGGGGCCAGACGTCTCCCTTCACGTCGATCATCGTACACCTCCCATAAATATCCCTCTTATCCAAATTAACACAAGAAGATGCCTTTAAGGGAATCTTGGACGAGTCGTATGAAAGGCCTGTCTTTACTTACCGCAATCTTGTCCGACCTGTATAATACCGGTGTATGATGACCAGGCAAGAAATTATCCGAATGGTCGACCGGAATATGAGAAATAATCCGAATCCAATGATAGCGACCGAAGCCGGGGTTCGTGCGGTTAAAAAATTCGCGCCATTGGCGGAAAAGAATAAGATCGACTTTGCATTGATAGGCGGAATCGCCATGCATTTTTATGGGGGCCCCCGACTTACCAAGGATGTCGATGTTATCGCTTCTGACATTCTGCCGGTCGAGGCCGAGCGGCGGCTCGGATTCGGCGGCGTGCGCTATCGTGTGGCTGTCGGTAAGCTGCAAGTTCCACTGGATTGGATCGTGAGAAAGGATGATGCTCGCGCCTTTTATGAAAAAGCGCTCGACCAAGCATACCTTTTGCCAAACGGCTTGCAGATAATAACGGCAGAATGGCTTGTCATTCTGAAATATATCGCCGGACGTTTCAAGGACCAGCAGGATGCAGTTTTCCTTCTCAAGAAAAAAGGACTCGTAAATCGGAAACTAGTACGCCGTCTGATTACCAACACCCTCGGCCCAACCGGCTGGGCCGCCTTCGCCGCCGGCCTCAAACGCTGGTACGACCTGGCCGACGGAAAGATCACGACAGAAAAAGAAGATTACGAAGCGGATAGGCTTTAATAACTTGAAGAAACTATAGGCTAATGATGTTTGCTGAGAAACAATTGAGATTGATCGAGCGAGAAGTCGGAGGTCTGTGTGGGCGCCGCGTGCCTGCGAACGTGCGGGATCAGGTCCGCCTTGCCATGATATCGACGGTCAGAATGTGGTAATCCGCGAAGCCCGGCCCGATTTCAGGGATCCGTCGCAGTGGATCGAAATGGACTCTGCGAAATTGCGTTTTGTGCGTACGCGGAACGCATGGAAACTCTACTGGAAACGCGCCAGCGGCAATGGTGGCCATACGCGCCGCGTACCCGATCCAGGAGTCTGGCTGCAATGGTCAAGGAGATAGACGCCGACGAATACGGCTGCTTTTTTGGCTAAAACTGACAGGAAGCCGTCGCTGGTACGACTTCGCAGATCGGGAGATCACGACGCAGAGGATGATACGATCGGGCAGGCGTTAACGAGGTCGTCGCTGCTGTGCCGTTAACGTAAAATGAGGAATCTCACGATAGATGCAGAAGACCTAATAATGGCGTTGCAGAACGATGAATCTGAGTCCGAGTATTTTCTTGATCTCCAAACCGGCGAAGTTCTATTCCGCGTCGATGAGGGCATTTCCCAACCGGATGAGGAATTTGAGTCCCTTCTCGAGGAATACCCGGAACGCTTCCTGTATATCAGTCCGTTTCCGTCCTCGGATGGCTGGAGGTTAATGGCCGAGTTTATTGAACAGCAGTGCGATGGCAGTACGCGAGAGAGGCTTACGGGTGCGATCAATAGAAGCCTTCCGTTTCGCCGCTTCAAAGAAACGCTCGCCCACTATCCTGACCTGCGGGAACTGTGGTTCGCCTTTGAGCGTGGTGCAATGCTGGACATCGCACGCAAGTGGATAGAGGCCCAAGGAATCGAAGCCGAATTGAGAATAAAAGACTTATGAACCTGCGATCGGCATTTCGACGAAGCTTCTATGCAACTTGAGCAAACGGAAAAAGCCCGCTTGTGAATGAGCGGGCTACTTGCTAAAAGAGATCCGGCGACTTACTACTTTCCCGCTGGCTGAAAGCTGCAGTATCGTCGGCTGTCGGTAGGCTTAACTTCCGTGTTTCGGAACGGAACGGGTGTGACCCAGCCTCCTCGACTCGGCAAGTGTGTCGATCATCACCTCGCTTTCAGCGAGGTTCTTCGGGCATCCGCGACTACAGTCTGCATCGATTCCTGTGGCAAGGCTTGCTACTTCAAAATTTCCCGAATGCGCCTTAGATCGCCATCATTTTTCGCCGGTTTGAGGCGCAGTATTTTACACATCAGTTCATAGACGTCGACGTTCAGAATGGGTTGTGCCAATTTGTGTTTTTTGAACGCCCGGCCATGGGCGAGAAAAATTGCCCGCATCGATGTCAGCTGATTGTCGTATCCGTGAGCGCCTTTCATATCACCAAAATCCGAGCGTTTCTTCTGCTCGTCGTACCGGTTTCGCATGGTCATAAACCAGCCCTCGGCCGATGAGCATACGATTGGGGCAACGCGCGCACCATCACTGTAATGTAGCCGCTCCGGGATCTCGTTCTTTAACCAACAGGTGGCGTGATGAAGGTTTCGAAGTTTACTGATCACAGCTGAATCCTCGCCAACCTTAGGGAAGATCTGCCAAATCTCTCCTGTAGTCAGTTTTTTTTCGATCCTGGATTCATCCAGATAGTCGTCCATTATCATCGCGTTTCGCTGATCGACGGGCGCCATTCCGTGATCGCTGAAGATGATCAGATTCACTTTGTCATAGATCCTGCGTTTTTTAAGCCCATCGGCAAGACGTTCGATTGCGGCATCGACCTTAAGTACGGCGTTTCGCGTCCCCTCGGAGTAGGGCCCGGATTCATGCCCGGCCGAATCGACGTCGCTGAAATACATTGTGTAAAGCGTGGGGCGCTTGTCGGCGGGAAGGTCGAGCCACTCAAGGACGGTGTCTACACGTTTCTCGTTCGGGTATGTATGCTCGTACGGTTTCCAGAAGGTTGCATAAACCCCGCCGATCTTAGCCTCGGTGCCGGGAAAAAACATCGCGGCCGCGCGCTGACCCTGTTTCTCCGCCGTCACCCAAATAGGCTCACCCAACCACCAACGAGGGTTCTGCACCTCCTCGCGCGTGCTCATCGTGAAGGTCACGCCAAAATCCCACACGTTATTCTCCACGATGCCGTGATGAGCCGGATAAAGGCCTGTCGCCACGGTGTAATGGTTGGGAAACGTCTTGGTCGGGAAGGCTGGTGTCATCCATTTCGCACGCACACCCTCCGAGGCAAGCTTGTTTATGGTCGGCGGCTGGTACATTTCGAAATAGTCGGCCCGGAACCCATCGATCGAGATCAGGATTACGGTTCGCCGGAGATCCTTGATCGGCTGCTGCCCCGAGATATAGCCCACCGAGGCCGCAATCAAGAAGAAGAGCGAAAATGTGAAATGAGGCCTTCGAACAACCTTCATATAATTGGCAACCCCCACGAATTCAGTTTTTACTTTTGATTTTTTTGCGTAAACGCTCTTCTTTAGAACGACTTCATAATCAGCAACGCAAAGTATTCCTTAATAGCCCTTCTGTCCCATCAGGTGTTACTCCCTCGGAGTGTCGCCCCAGACTCCAGCAGGCAGGGCACTACAAATTTACATTACTCTACTCTGATTGTACGAGACAATCGCAAAAAAGCCCGCTCAAATTGAGCAGGCTTTCCTGAGATTAAATCCGGCGACTTCCTACTTTCCCACAACTGAAAGCTGCAGTATCATCGGCTCCAGTAGGCTTAACTTCCGTGTTCGGGATGGGAACGGGTGTGACCCTACCGACAAAATCACCGGAAAACTTGAAAACAGATGTTCTCACCGGAAGAGAGCTTTGAGAATCGAATAGCGACTTTTAGGCAAGTGCTGTGTTGCATGCCTGAACTTGCTGTTGCTTGAGAGTAAATTTTACGGTCAAGCCTTGGGAACATTAGTACTGGTCAACTGAGCACATTACTGCGCTTACATTTCCAGCCTATCAACCTGGTGGTCTACCAGGAGTCTCACTGGCAGGACTAATCTCTGGTCTGGCTTCACGCTTAGATGCATTC
>JBHENG010000084.1:0-8223 GCA_046262195.1 Pyrinomonadaceae bacterium
TCGTAAAGCAGGACGCCGGTGGAAAATATATCAGACCGGTGATCAGCTCGCTCGCCTTTTGCCTGTTCGGGTGCCGCGTATGTTGCGGTCCCGTACGGGATCCCTAACTCAGTTATCTCAGTACGGTCACTGCCCCTGGGGATATTGGAATGCTCGTCTTCCAATAGCTTGGCGAGTCCAAAATCCAGGATCTTTGCCTGTCCGCTCTCACTCACCATTATGTTGCCCGCTTTGATATCGCGATGGATGATGTTTTTTGAGTGCGCGTACGCCAGAGCATCTGTTACCTGGATCGCTATGGAAAGGGCACTTCTGATCTCCAGCGGCCGGCCGGATACGAGTTGCCGAACATTTTTCCCCGGCACGTACTGCATGGCGATATAGAAGACCTCGTCGGCGCTGTGAAAATCGTAGATCGTGCAGATATTGGGATGGTCAAGTTGGGAGCAGAGCTGGGCCTCTCGTTCAAATCGGCGAAAATTCGCAGTTTTTTGAGTAAGTTCGGGTGGAAGAACTTTGATAACGACAGTTCGGTTGAGCTTAGTGTCGAGGGCTTTGTAAACCGTTCCTTGGCCGCCTGAACCGATCTTTTCCTGAATCTTGTATTGGTTGATCTGCGAACCAATCATATGAAAGTGCGATAGGCGACCGCCTGCTTACTCAAGGAAGGATGACTACCTTTCCTAGAAGGGCTGCAGGATATGTAAGGCCGCACTCATTCGCTTATCGGCTCATTAAACCATCCGCCGATACAAAGTCGTTAATTGTAGCGACCGGCAAACTGCCGGTCAATCCGGGTGGATCGTTCAGCCACGCGGCGGGTCGCCCCAGCCCGAGGCCACGTACTCGCCATTCTCAACAATACACGGCACAGTCACATCCCCGCCGGAATACTCAAGCATTTCCCTCTGTCGCTGTTTATCGTTTTGGGCATCGTATTCAACAAACGGTGTGCCATTTTGATGAAAGTGGTCTTTTGCCTGCTGGCAGTACGGACAGCCCGGTTTCGTGTAGAGCACTAACGTCATTGTTCAAAATTACACCTTTTGACTAAGATAATCTAGCAACCCCTTTCGGCCTGAAACAAAGAGCCAGCATGACGCTTCCCGATATATTCCAGCCGTATGACCGACTCATCGAGATAAAGGTTCTTGGCGCCATATACACGGTGCCCGACAACAATACTCTCTTACGCTGTTTTCAATATCTCGCGATGGAGAGCATCTCTTACGGTGAATTCTGTTGGAACGGTGAGTGTCTTAACTGTCAGGTATGGATAAAGATCGGTGACAAGGAAAAAGCAGTAATGGCTTGCCGAACGATGGTGACGGAGAACTTGGAAATAGTCCGCATGGCCGAGAGCATCGATCTATCGGCAAACTAGCTTTTTTAGGCAGCGGGCTAATACTTGGGCACGCTTGGGTCAACATCATTAGACCAGGCCGTGATGCCGCCGGCTAGATTTTTGAGTTCGCCATTAAATCCTACGCGTTGGAGGGCTTCTATTGCTTTTGCGCTGCGTCCCCCCATTTTACAGTGAATCACTGTCTCTTTTGTCGGATCGATCTCATTTGCCCGCGAGATGATCTCGCCTAAAGGGATCAGCCTGGCCCCCTCGATCTTGGCGAAGGCATGTTCATCCGGCTGGCGCACGTCGATAAGCTGTATGTCATCACCAGCGTCGAGACGTTCCCTGAGTTCCCGAGCAGAAATTTCTTGCATATTCCAATCGTTTTACACTTGACCCGCGGCATATTTTATCACCACGCCAACGTAATATCACATGATACGGCGTTTAGACTTGACAAAAATTTACAAAGCCATTCATAGTCGGCCCCCCGAAGTGGTATAAAATAGGATACTTAGCGATTTTGTATGTTGTATTCATGTGTACGAGGGGCAGTCTTTGTCTTCGCTGTTTCAAGTATTCTGTCCTGCGGATCCGGTGGTGGTGAGACCCGCGTTCGTCGTGGAAATTCGAATGCCGGCGACGGTGCGCCCGCAATAGCCATAACCGTCGGCCGAAGCGAATCACGAGATATTGGATCTGTCGTCCGAGCCACCGGCAGCCTGGTCGCTGCGGAGACGTCGGATATAGCGCCGAAGGTGGCCGGTAAGATCGCGAACATAGCTGTGAATGTGGGCCAGTTTGTCTCGCAGGGGGCGATGATAGCCAAGGTTGATGATCGGGACGCCCGACTTCAGCTTGCGTCGGCCCAGGCGGGTGTAAAACAGGCACAGGCAGGGGTACGACAAGCGGAAGCCCGTCTGGGATTGCTTGAGGGCGGCAGATTCAGCGCGTCGGCTGTTCCAGAGGTTCGCACGGCCGAAGCCAACTACCAGCAGATGCTTGCTGAGTTGAAGCAGGCCGAGGCGAACGAGAATCGCTACCGCGAGCTGACCAGAACTGGCGATGTCGCTCTCATTACTTATGAGACTTACCGCACGGCTCGTGACACGGCACGTGCACGTGCTAATGCAGCACGTCAGCAGCTTGAGGCCGCGGTAAATACAGCCAGGCAGAGCAATCAGGCAATTGTCAGTGCGCAGGCAAACGTCGAGGCAGCTCAGACCCAGGTAGCTCAAGCTCAGCAAGCCATCGCGGACACCCTCATTCGAGCACCCTTTTCGGGTTTCGTGAGTGCGAGGCCGGTTGCGGTGGGCGAGTATGTATCATCGGCGTCGATAGTGGCGACCATACTGCGTACCAATCCTATAAAGGCCCAGATCCAGGTCGCCGAGGCGGACATGCCGTTCGTCGTTGTCGGCCGGGGTGTGTCGATCGAGGTCGATGCATATAAAGATCGGAAGTTCGCCGGCACAGTTTCCGCCGTAAATCCTGCATTCGATCCGACGTCGAGGTCCGCGGTCGTCGAAGCGCTGATCGAGAACGGTGACAATGCCCTGCGGACTGGTATGTTTGTAGCAGCGAACATAGGCAGGGAAGGCGGTACGAAAGCCATATTCGTGCCGAAGGCAGCGGTGTATAACGACCAGCCCACCCAGTCCTATAGAGCATTCGTGATAGTGGAAGGGGTGGCCAAACTTCGAGTGTTGCAGCTAGGTACCGAAGAAGGTGACAGTGTGCAGATACTTAGCGGGTTGAACGCGGATGAGGTCGTCGCTACGAGCAATCTCGATCAACTCTATGAAGGAGCGAAAGTAGCGTTCTAAGTCTCGGTCTTTAGTCCCTGGTCCCTAGTTTTCGCTTTTGAGATTGCGGTTGAGTGGATAATGGCAAGGATAAATAGCTTCGAAGATCTGGATGCCTGGAAGATCGCCCGAGAGATCACACGTGAAGTATATGCGCTCGCTCGCAGAGGTGATTTTTCACGTGACTTCGGCCTTCGTGACCAGATCTGCAGGTCGGCAGTGTCGATCATGTCGAATATCGCTGAGGGTTTCGAACGAGACGGAACGAGGGAGTTCATCAACTTTCTTTCTATTGCGAAGGGATCTGCCGGTGAGACAAGATCACTTCTAATTGTTGCCTCCGATCAGGGATATATCTCCGAAGCTGAGTTTCGCACCCTTGCAGACCGGTTGACGGAGAACGGCCGTGTGATCGCAGGGCTGTCAAAATACTTGAATCAGTCAGACCTCAAGGGCCTGAAATTCAAGTCGCGGGTCGACTAGGAACTATGAACTAGGGACCAGAGACTGAGGTCGTTTTATGCAGTGGTTAGCTGAGATCTGTGTTCATAGGCCGGTTTTTGCGACCGTGATCGTGCTCTTTCTCACGGTCATCGGCGGCTTTAGCTTTTTTACGCTTGGAGTAGACCGATTTCCAAAGATCGATCTGCCCACGATCTCGGTCCGCACGGGCAACCCCGGCGCGGCACCTGAAGAGATCGAGACTGAGATCACCGACGTTATCGAGGGCGCGTTGAACACTGTTCCTGGAGTGGAAGAGATGCGCTCAAGTTCCTCCCGCGGCAGCTCTAACGTGACGCTAACGTTCAATCTTGAAAAAGATCCTGATGTTGCATACCAGGAGATTCAGCAAAAGCTAAGCACCGTCGTCAACCGGCTGCCCGAGACGGCCGATCCACCAGTTGCCCAAAAGTCGGATCCTGATTCCCAGCCGATCTTGATGTATACCATCAGTGCTCCACGCGATGTAATGGAACTCAGCGAACAGGTCGAACTGCTGATCCAGAAACGTATAGAGAGTGCAGACGGCGTGGCAGAGGTGTTCATGTGGGGCTCCCGTACTCCTCAGATCAGGGTCAATGTCAACCCCGATCGGCTACGTGCATTCAATATCGCGGTCACCGAGGTCACCAACGCGATCCGGTCGCAGAATCAGGAGATGCCGGGCGGCAACCTGATCGAGGGTCAGCGCACCCTCGGCGTCAGGACTATGAGCAGGCTCACAGAGGTTGGGCAGTTCAACGATGTCGTTATCAGTACCCGAAACGGGTATCCGATCAAGATCAAGGACGTCGGCAGCGTTGAAAAGACGGGCGGCGAGGCCAGCTCGGCTGCGTCGCTCGACGGCGTTGTCTCTGTCTCCGTGGGTGTGAGAAAGCAGGCGGGAGCCAACACCATCGCGGTCATCCGGAACGTGAAGTCCCGGATGGCCGATATCATTCCAAACCTGCCTCCGGACATGAACGTGGCGGTCATCCGCGATCAGTCCGAATTCATCGAAAACTCCCTGCATACCATCGAGGAGCACCTCATTCTTGGCGGCCTGTTCGCCGCTATTATCGTGTTCCTCTTCCTTTGGAACTTCCGTTCAACGATCATTGCGGCGCTGGCCATACCGGTCTCAATCATCGGGGCTTTTGCCGCGATCGCGGCTTTCGGGTACTCCTTAAATCAGATGACGATGCTGGCCCTGACCCTCATGGTAGGCATCGTGATCGATGACGCGATCGTGGTCCTCGAGAATATCTACCGGTTCGTTGAAGAAAAGGGAATGAACCCATTCCAGGCAGCAATTGAAGGCACTCGTGAGATCGGCCTCGCGGTGCTTGCAACCACGCTGTCACTGCTAGCCGTATTCATACCCGTCGGTTTTATGACCGGCATTGTTGGCCGGTTCATGTCGTCGTTCGGGCTGACCTCCGCTGCGGCTATTGCGATCTCGCTCATCGTGTCCTTTACATTGACGCCGATGCTTGCAGCTCGATGGATTAAAAGGCCTAAAAAAGAAAAGGACCGGGCTCACGTGCCAACCCCGCCGGCACAGTCCATAGTTACCGATAATGACAGTACCGTCGGCAACGAAACACACAGCGATTTTGCCGCCTCCGAGGAGACCGAAGCTGTACCTGCCGAGGGGCATAATTCAAAGACAGGGTGGTTTTACAGCAAGATCGACGGCACTTACGCCTTGCTGCTGACGATGGCGCTCAGATTCCGCTGGGCCGTGGTGCTGATCTGCGTCATCACCGTGGCATCGATCGTCCCGCTGTATAAGTTTGTTGGAATGGCCTTTTTGCCGGACGAGGACGAATCTCTTTTCCAGGTGAACGTTCGCGGCCCGCAGGGGACTTCTCTCTCAGCTACGCAGTCGATACTAGACCGCGTTGCACGCGACATTCGTGCGCAGGTGCCCGGAGTGCAGAACACGCTGGTGCTAGCCGGCTTTGGACGCGGGTCGGGTTCAAACAACGGCTTTATCAACGTCGCTCTCCAGCCGGTCTCTGAGCGAGCTAAATCGCAGGCCGAGCTGATCAATCAGGTCCGCGGCATCGCACGTAAGTACTCATCCAAGGATTATCAGGTGACCGTATCCGCGTCATCTTCGATCGCGGGCAGTATAGGCCTCGGCCGAGGCGGTTCGGGGGTCGGAATGTATATAGCTGGACCCGACATGGCGAAGCTCACCGAGTACGCCGATGCTATAGTCGAAAAGATGAAGCAGGACCCGATCTACCGCGATCCCGATACATCCATCGAGGTAGGTAACCCCGAAATTCGCGTCGTGATCGACAGAACAAAGGCGGCGGACCTGGGTGTCCGGGCTGGGGATGTGGCACAGGCATTGAACATCCTTTCAGCGGGCCAGATCACTTCGACCTTCAGCCAATACTCGAAACAATATGACGTGGTGGTGCGTGCTGAAGAGAAGTATCGGCGTGATCGAGAAAACTTCAAATACTTTACTGTTCAGTCCTCTAACGGTGGTACCGTTGATCTCGACCGTGTGGTCAAGATAAACGAGGGGACGTCACCGTCTTCGATCCAGCGGTTGAACCGGCTCCGCCAGGTCACAGTGTCTGCCGGGTTGCCGCCTAACGCCTCAGAGTCGGACGCGGTCGCAAAGATGCAGCAGATCGCCGCAAACCTCGACATGGGGCCTGAATATCTAACCGGTGTGACTGGCCAGTCCAAGGAGCTGCAAAAGGCTTATGAGGATTTCCTGTACGCTTTCCTGCTCTCGTTCGTATTCATGTATCTGGTGTTGGCAGCACAGTTTGAATCGTTCATCCACCCGATCACGATCCTTTTAACGCTGCCGCTCGCTGTGCCGTTCGCGTTACTTTCAACCGCGATTGCCGGCCAAACGCTGAACATCTTTTCGGCCTTAGGAATTTTGCTCCTGTTCGGAATCGTCAAAAAGAACGCCATCCTGCAGATCGACCACACCAACACGCTGAGGGCGAGGGGAATGAACCGTTACGACGCAATTATCCAGGCGAACCGTGACCGTTTACGGCCGATCCTAATGACCACACTGGCACTGGTGGCCGGGATGCTTCCCCTCACCGTCGGAACTGGCGCGGGTGCCGCGACGAACCGGTCGATCGGTATTCTGGTCGTCGGCGGACAGTCAATGTGTCTGCTGCTGACGCTGCTCGCTGTACCCGTCTTCTACTCGCTCTTCGACGACGCCAAGGAAACTACAGTTGTCAGACGCGTATCGGGAGCAGTGGGGCGCGTTTTCTCATCGCTGCGTGGCAAAAAAGCTCATCCGGTCGCAGAAAATGCGGAGCAGGAGGCGGCACACTAAGCTTTAAAAATGTTTTTGCAAAGAACAAGGATCAGACACGCAGTGAGCGTGTCGGGGATCATTTCAATTACTATCTTGACCCTGGCTTTGAGTGCGGCAATCTCGGCGCAGACCCCGACGCCGCTACCGTTGCCCTCGCCTGATCAGCCGCCGCCGGTGCAGCCTTCGTTTGACCGGCCTCCGCGCCCGGTGCCAAGCGTGGAACGCGTCGGCGTCAATGGAGACGCGCCTCTTTCGCTCACTTTAGAAGATGCCATCGAGATGGCGCTCAGGAATAACAACGACATCGATACCTCGCGAAATGATGCGCAGATCGCCGACCTCGCCCTGCAGTCGGCCCGCGGCGTCTATGACCCTGTTTGGAATTCTGAGTTTTATTACGAGAGTCGGACCACACCCACGGCATCGACTATTGGCGGCGCCGTCAACGGCGCTGTGACCCAGCGGCAGCTGCTGGGTTCTACCGGATTCTCCGGATTCGTTCCTCGCTACGGCGGGGCGTATGATCTGAATTTCAACTCGTCCCGCACCAATACGACGAACCGAAACGCTACGTTAAACCCGCAATTTCCCTCCTCTTTGGCGGGTACTTTTGTTCAGCCCTTATGGCGAAATCGCAGTATAGATAACAACCGCCGGACCATTGAGATAGCGCGGCGCAATATTGAGATCTCGGACGCTCAATTGCGGCTCAGGGCCATCAACACGGTAACCGGAGTTGAACAAGCCTATTGGGATCTGGCTTTCGCCTTGCGTAATCTTCAGGTCCAAATGGAGACGCTCTCGCAGGCTCGCGCGCAACTCGAGAGCAATCAGCGCCAGGTCGCTCAGGGCGTTCTCGCCCCCGTTGACGTGGTCGCCGCGAACGCACAGATGGCGACGTTCGAACAACAGGTTTACTCCGCACAGGAAACGATCACGCGAGCGGAAAATACTTTGAAAACACTGATACTTCCAACTAGGACGTCGCCTGAATGGTCGCGGCCCATTACGCCGGTCACACCGGTCGACAGAGCAGTACCCCGGCTGGGGCTGGAAGTTGCCGTAACTGAGGCACTGAAGAATCGGCCGGAGATAACAGAATTAGAAGTAAATGCGGAGATCAACCGGATAGATCAGCGATTTTTTAAGAATCAGACAAAGCCGCAGATCGATCTGGTCACGTCTTATACCTCCGCTGGTCTTGCCGGCACACCAAATACACTCGCCTCGGGCAGCGCCAACGTCCCGCCAAATCTGATCGGCGGACCCTTTGGCTC
>JBHENG010000085.1:0-8165 GCA_046262195.1 Pyrinomonadaceae bacterium
CATCCAGACAAATAAAGGCGATGACCTCGATCTGATTGAACTGGCATTACTTGATGTCGAAACCGGCGCGGTCCAGAGGGTAGAGAGCGACCCGCTAAAAAAAGTCGACCTCGCCGGTGCGCTCTTTTCTGATGTGAGCGACGAGATCATAGCGACGGCCTATGAGGACGACCGTGAGCGCTACTATTGGAAAGACAAGAAATTCGAGGCCGATTACAAATGGCTGCAGCAGCAACTGCCGAATATGGATATCGGTCTGGGCTCATCTACCAAGGATGAGAAGGTGTGGATCGTTAACGCGAACAGCGACGTAGAGCCAGGCAGGACCTTTGTATTCGACCGGTCGAGCCGGAAGCTGACGCCGCAATACGAGATGCGCTCCAAACTCCCGCGCGCCGCGCTATCACCGATGAGGGCGGTTCGTTACAAGTCGTCCGACGGCCTCGAAGTGCCCGCATTGCTGACGATCCCGAAAGGTTCGTCGGGCAAGAACTTGCCGGTCGTGATGTACATCCACGGCGGTCCGTGGGGACGCGATTATTGGGGCTACCATTCGTACGCGCAGTTTCTGGCGAACCGTGGTTATGCTGTACTGCAGCCGAACTTTCGCGCATCGACCGGTTACGGCAAGAAGTTCCTGAACGCCGGCAACAACGAGTGGGGCCAGAAGATGCAGGACGACATCACCTGGGGCGTCAAATACCTGATCGAACAGGGAATCGCAGACCCGAAGCGGGTGGGCATCATGGGCGGCAGTTATGGCGGTTATGCGACCTTGGCCGGCGTAACTTTCACGCCCGATCTGTATGCAGCCGGAGTGGCAATCGTCGCGCCGTCGAGCCTGATCACACTTCTCGAAACGATCCCGCCCTATTGGGAAGCTGGGCGAATAGTCTTCGCCAAACGCATGGGCGATGCGAAGACGCCGGAAGGCAAGGCTCAGTTGATCCGTCAGTCGCCATTGACGCACGCGGATAAGATAAAAACGCCGCTGCTCGTTGTTCAGGGTGCGAACGATCCGCGAGTCAATAAACGCGAGTCGGACCAGATAGTCATCGCACTTCGCGACCGCAATTACCCGGTCGAGTACCTTCTTGCGTCTGACGAAGGGCACGGCTTCGCGCGGCCTGTTAATAACATGGCAATGGTTGCTGCGGCCGAGAAGTTCCTGGCAAAGCACCTGGGTGGACGTTATCAGGAGACGATGACACCGGCTGTGGAGAAGCGTCTGAAAGAACTCACGGTTGACCCGAAAACTGTCACGCTCGCAAGCTCGTCCGCCTCTTCACCGGTGTCGGCAACCGGCGGATTGTCCGGAAAATGGGTCGCGACGATCGATGTTAACGGGCAGGTGATGGAGATCGAGATGACCTTAACTCAAAGCGGTGCAGATGTTTCCGGCACAACTACGGCGATGTTCGGCAACGGAACCATCTCGGAGGGAAAGGTTAGCGGCAGCAGTTTGACTGCTATCTTTAGCACCGATGTGCAGGGTCAGTCTGTACGAAGCAAAATGGAAGGAAAAGTCGACGGCGACAAAATGTCCGGAACGTTTGCAAGTGACCTGCACGGGACCGTGGCATTTACCGCAGTGCGCAAAAAGTAGTTTGATCGCGTAATGCGCAAGAAGCCGCCTTTCCAAAAGAGCCGGGCCCCGAGAAATCGTACTCTCGAGGTCGCTCCCAGCGAGGCGGCCTCTTCGCGCGGATCGATTGTGTTTGGCGAGGGCGGCGGGCTTTCGGACGTGAAGGATCGTGTCATCTGCGGCGATGCCTTCAAGGTGCTGCCGCAGCTTTCATCAGAGTCGTTCGACCTGCTTTTTGCCGACCCGCCATATAACCTTTCCAAAACCTTCGGTAAAGAAAAATTTTCGGAGCTCGGCTCCCACGACTATGAGGCGTGGCTAGACTCGTGGCTGCGGCTTTGCGTTCCGCTGCTAAAACCTGACGCATCCGTGTACATATGCGGCGACTGGCGGTCGGGCGCGGCGATACAGAGGGTCGGGTCGAGGTCCTTTAAATTGCGCAACCGCATCACCTGGGAGCGCGAGAAGGGCCGCGGTGCAAAGGCCAACTGGAAGAATACGGCCGAGGACATCTGGTACTTTACCGTTTCGGACGAATTCACATTTAACCTAGATGCCGTCAAACAGCGTCGCCGAGTGCTCGCGCCATACAGGCAAAATGGCCGCCCAAAGGACTGGACCGCCGGCGAAAACGGAAACTACCGCGATACCCATCCGTCCAACATATGGACGGACATAAGCGTGCCCTTCTGGTCGATGCCTGAGAACACCGACCATCCCACTCAAAAGCCGGAAAAGCTGCTGGCAAAGATCATTCTTGCAAGTACGAACCCGGGCGATACGATACTCGATCCATTTGCAGGCAGCGGTACTACCGCGGTCGTGGCTAAAAAGCTGGGACGGGACTTTGTCGCCATTGAATCGGACGAGGATTTCTGCCTTATCGCTCAGAAACGGCTGTCACTTGCTGGGTCAAACAGCTCGATCCAGGGTCTCGTGAACGGAGTGTTCTGGGAAAGGAACTCGGGACGATGATTTCGAGGCGCTTCACCTGCTTCAGGCGCTTCTCGCGCTTCTGAAGCGCCCGATTTGTGATAAAGATTATCTAGATGAAGATCGCGACATGGAACGTCAACTCTATCAATTCGAGAATGCCGCAGCTGAGTGTGTGGATAAAAGCGGCGGCTCCTGACGTCGTATGTCTGCAGGAAACCAAATGCGTCGACGAAACATTCCCATACCAGGAGATCTTTGACCTCGGATATCATTCCGCATTTTACGGGCAAAAGTCATACAACGGTGTTGCGATCCTCTCAAAATATGAGCCCGAAGATGTCGTAAAGGGCTTTCCCGACGATGAGGTTGATTCACAAAAAAGGCTGATCGCCGCTACGGTAAATGGAGTGCGCGTCGTAAACACATACATTCCAAATGGATCGGAGCTATGGTCTGATAAATTCAAGTTCAAACTCGACTGGCTGCAGCGGCTTAGGCGATTTTTTGACGAGAATTATCGGACCGATGAAATGGTACTTTTATGTGGTGATTTCAACGTTGCTCCCGACCCGCTCGATGTATGGAACCCCGCGGCATGGGAGGGGCATATCCATTTTTCAAAACCTGAGCGTGCCGCGATACACCACGTAAAGCAATGGGGCTTCGCCGACGTGTTTCGACAAATGAACGGGGATGTAAAAGAGTTTTCGTGGTGGGATTATCGAGCTGGCGCCTTTCCTCGAAATCATGGCTTAAGGATAGATCACATTTGGACATCGCGGCCTCTGGCAGAGATCTGTACGGGATGCTGGATCGACAAGGAACCGCGTAAACAGGACAAACCCTCGGACCACACGCCAGTCGTAGCCGAGTTCTCAGTGTGATCATGAAGATCGCTACCTGGAATATCAATTCGATAACGTCTCGGATCAACCACGTCCTGAACTGGTCGATCAAAAATGAACCCGACGTACTGTGTTTGCAGGAAACAAAGTTGGTCGATGCAAAGTTCCCTGTCCAGAAGCTGCGTTCGGCTGGCTTCCAGCACTTTGCCTATCATGGCGAAAGCGCTTATAACGGGGTCGCCATCTTATCTAAATACCCGCTTACCGATATTGTGAAAGGCTTTCCCGGTGAAAACGAATCAGAACCGAAGCGACTTGTCTCGGCCACTGTGCGCGGCATACGCGTGGTGAACGCTTATTTTCCCCACGGCACCCAAATAGGCAGCGAGAAATTTCATTTCAAGATCGATTGGGTAAACCGTCTTCGGAAATATTTTGACGAAAACTACAGTCCCGACGATGATGTGCTGCTCTGCGGCGATACCAATATTTGCCCCCATGAGATAGACCTGTGGAATGTGCGGTATTGGGTGACCAGGATGCACTTTACGAAACCCGAGCGCGAGTCACTGCACAATTTGAAACGTTGGGGGTTCGTTGACGTCTTTCGCCAGATGAATGACCAGCCGGGGGAATATACGTGGTGGGACACGTTTCGAGCGTCTTCATTCCCAAAGAACCGAGGGCTCCGCCTCGATCACATCTGGGCCTCACAACCGCTCGCTGAGCGCTGCATAGACTGTTGGATCGACAGAGAGCCGCGCGGTCTGGAGAAACCGAGCGATCATGCACCGGTTGTTGCGGAGTTTGTGTAAAGTTGTGTAAAGACGCGGGTCGCGCCCTGCGGTTTGCTGGCCAGACTACGTCGCTCGACCGTAATTGAACGGTGCGTAGTCAAGACGGGCCCGCGAAGTTCGCTTCGCAGGCCTTATTAGTCGCATTGAGAGTAGGAGACCTATGCAATAATGGGTCGATGCGGGTTAAAAGTCTGTTCATTTTGATCTTCTTCAGCGCCTCAACGGTCTTCAGTCTCGCTCAGGACCCAATAAAAGTCGCACCCGAATCGTATCGGGTACAGTTCGAAAACGACCTAGTTCGAGTGTTGAGGGTTCATTATGCTGTCAGGTCAAAGGTGCCGGTACACGACCACTCGCGGTATCCAGCGGCATACGTGTATCTCAATGATGCGGGACCGGTACGGTTTAGCCACACGGACTGGGAGCACCCAGTTCTCACCCGCCCCCCTGTGAAGGCACGCAGTTTCAGGCTTTCACCGACGACAGCCGACGCTGAGACTCACAGTGTGGAGAACTCCGGCGACTCATCCAGCGACTTCTTACGGATTGAATTCAAGTCATTAAAGCAGGGCCGGGATCTTGCCCATCGTAGGTTTCCGCCCGAGCTAATATCTGTCGGGAAGGCTTTTAACAAAATCCATTTTGAAAATGACCATGTTCGGGTCAGCTGCCTGGTTTCCGCGGGAAGCAGTCTGGCTCTCCCCGCCGAACATGAGCCGTCATTGATCGCGGTTATTTCGCCCGCAGGCATCACCGGTGAGGCTTTACAAGGTCCCGCCGCTAAGCCGGGACAAACCGTGTGGATCAAAGGGGGCGAGCGGGCGACGCTCGAATCAGCCGATGGCCGCCAACTAGAGGTTCTCCGATTCGAAATTAAGAAACGATAAGGCTTGGGTTATTGCCGGCTGCACCGCTCTTCCTCAAGATCAGCCGCGTCCATTCAACCAGGTTTTGCAGCAGATCGCGTATATAGCCTTTTGTTACCTCGTCAGTCAGATTACCGTCTGCATCAAATACATTCTGTGCATGACCGATCATGACCTCAGGCTTGTTTAAAGGGAACATGTTCAGAAAAACCATGATCTGGCGAAGGTGATATTGGGCTCTGGCCGTTGCGATCCCGCCGATCGACGCTCCCATGATCGCTGCCGGCTTTCCATCCCACGCACTGTCGCCGTATGGACGTGATGCCCAGTCGATCGCATTTTTTAATACGCCTGGTACCGAATAGTTGTATTCAGGTGTCACAAAAAGGATTGCGTCCGAATCCCGGATCTTTTGTTTGAAGTCGGCGACCTTTGCAGGGGGCTGCTGGTCCTCATCCTGATTGAAGCCAGGAAATCCATCGATGTCATAGATCTCGATCTGTACGCCCTCGGGAGCCAGCTGTTGAGCCGCCCGGAGCGCTGCACGATTATAAGAATCTCGCCGGAGGCTGCCGGCGATGCCAAGTATTCGAACGTTACTCATTAGTTTCTCTCCCTCAATAGTATAGAACAGCAGTGTGTGACAGCATATTACCAACCTGCGCGCTCTTAAAGGTATCTTTCGTCAGCCGATCCGCACTGTCAACATTGAGATCGATCCACCGTCGTATCCCTCCACCGGAAACGTCACGGGCTCGCTCTCCCGTCCCAGAGCCAGCACGTAAACCAGCGGCAGGTAATGGTCGGGCGTTGGCGCGGAAAGCATGGCATCGGGACCGAGTGAATCATAGTTGGCAAGGGGAACGTGATTGCCGCTCGCCATCAAAGCTTTAGCTGTATTTTCAAACTTAACAGGGCATTCAAAGGGATAAACCTCATGCCGGCCCCAGGAATAGGCGTGTAGGTTGTGGACCAGGTTCCCACTGCCGATGACAAGAACGCCTTCGTCCCGAAGAGGCGCTAGATTCTTCGCAAATTCATAGTGCCACACGCCTGATTTGGTTTCGTCAATTGAAAGCTGTACGACAGGCACATCCGCATCCGGAAACACGTGGATAAGAATCGACCATGTGCCATGATCCAAGCCCCATGTGCGCTCGTCGAGAATGACATCATCACCAAGCAATTCCCGCACCCTGCCCGCGAGTACCCGCGAGCCGATGGCCGGATATTCAACCTCAAACAGCTCTCGCGGAAACCCACCAAAGTCATGGATTGTCCTTGGGTGGGACATAGCTGTAACAGCCACGGATGGAATATACCAGTGTGCCGAGACGCACAGAATGGCTTTTGGTTGGCGAATATTCCGTCCTATTGCTCTCCAACCTTCGGTCCACGGGTTCCGATAAAGCGCGTTCATCGGGTTGCCATGGCCGAAAAAGATTGCCGGCATCGAATCGGTCACTTACGCCTAAGCTCCTGTATGCGTCTTAGTAGCTGCGGCAATAGCCGCGCCGTCTGAAATAGCGAACCGGTGGCGAAGTATTTGGCGAAACCGCGAAAGGTTTTCGCCGCGGTTGCAGTGTAAGGCATCCACCATACATCTGGCAGAACTGACAGACGGTTAACGTGAATATGCTGCGGCTGTACCAGCTCCATAAGGCCCTCGCGCCCGTGCGTTCGTCCGCGCCCGCTGTTCTTAAATCCACCCCATGGCGTCTGGCCGATGCCGTGTGTATAAAGCACTTCGTTAACACAGACCGAGCCCGCCTCGATCCGGGCGGCCACACGTTTTCCTTTTGCGAGATCTCTTGTCCAGACGCTTGCCGTCAATCCAAACTCGCTGTCGTTGGCAAGTCTGATGGCCTCTTCTTCAGTCGAAAATGTGGCTATGGGCAGAGTCGGGCCGAATGTTTCTTCCTGCATCCCACGCATGTCATTGTTCACGTTTGTTATGACGGTGGGCTCGTAGAACAGTCCCTCCAGACCCGCATTTCGTTGCCCACCGGTCTCGACCTTCGCACCGGCTGCGCGAAAATCCTCCACGTGGTCTTCAACTATCTTCATCTGCCTTTCTGATGACATTGCCCCGATCGAAGTAGTTTCTTTTGCCCCGATATCTTGCTTAAGCTCCCTTACCTTTTGGATGATCTTTTGGGTTAGTTCATCGGCAACACCTTCCTGAACATATAGGCGTTCCACGGATGAACATGACTGGCCGGAATTACAAAAGGCGCCCCATACGGCGGCACCTGACGCAAGCTCTAGATTGGCGTCGCTAAAAACGATCATTGGATCTTTTCCGCCGAGTTCGAGCACAACAGAGGTGAGATTTTTAGCTGCTTCTACTGCGATCTTCTTGCCAGTCGCAACGCTGCCGGTAAACATGATCTTGTCAGGTGCCGCTGCAACCAGTGCGGCTCCCGTCCGGCCATCACCGGAGACTATCTGTACAGTGCCGCTGGGAAAACCGGCCTCGTCAAAAATCTGTCCGATCCTGAGGCCGACCATTGGCGTAAGTTCTGACGGTTTTATTATGACCGTGTTTCCAACCATCAGCGCAATCACGGCCTCACCGAGAGGAATGGAAAACGGGTAGTTCCAGGCCGGGATGATCCCAACAACTCCGAGCGGATGGTAAATGATCTTTGACGATCGTCCGAGCAGCGCGTAGAGCCCGATATCGATCTTGGTGGATCTCAAAAGTTTTGCAGTATTTCGTGCAAAATACTGCATCAGGTCGAGCACCGGTGCGATCTCCATCGAAAAGGCTTCCGAAACGGGTTTACCGGCCTCGGCGGATATAAGCTCGGCGATCTCTTCGGAACGCGCCAGAATAACCCCACGAGCTTTCATTACGAGCGATTTCCTTTCGCCAAATGATGTAATTTTCCAGGATTGAAATGCCTGACGCGAGCGTTCCACGGCGGCTTCGACCTCCTCAGTGGAAAACGGTCTTATGCGTCTCACTTCGCGCCCCGTTGCGGGGTTATAGGAAACGATCTCTTCTAAGTGTTGTTGCGGGTCGTTGATCACAATCTTACAAAAACATTGAGAACCATCGATTGAAGAAAGCCTATCAGCAGCAAGACCACCATTGCCGAAATGTCGAACATGCCAATTGGCGGGATAAGGC
>JBHENG010000086.1:0-7876 GCA_046262195.1 Pyrinomonadaceae bacterium
GTGACAAACCAAACAAAAATACTAAGATCTGTTTCATGTTTTTCCCTCAGGTATCTCAAAATTACGGGAGAGCGTCCTTCATGAAATCGATTATCAGAGAGCTGTCGCGGTCTAAGATCGCCAGATTTCGACCAATGAAACGATATCTCAGATCTTTGTGCAGCAGCGGCAGGTTGAGAAGCAGGGTCGGCGGCATCTGGACCAGTTCCTTCGTTTCGGGATAGGGAACGTTTACTTTTAGGGGGACGCCCTTGGTATCAGACTCGAGCACCTGTTTTCTCAACTCTGACGCCTCCCAGCCCTTAAATTCATCTTTGATCGATTTCCTGATCAGGATCGCGATCTGCTGGGTAAAAACATCACCTTGCCTCATGTTAACCCGGTCAGCCCGAACCGTGTTTTGCAGTGCGACCTTGAAAGCCTGTATCTGTTCGGGCGTCGCCTCTTTGGCCAGCGGAGGGGCCTTTGTCCGCAGCTGTTCCCGGCGGGCGATGTACCTGTTGGTCCGCTTCAGAAAGTCGGCAAATATCTTTTTGTCGTTTTTGGAGAGAACCGGTTTGGCGACGACCGACTGTGCCTGAACTCCAACACCAAAAACAGTCAGAAAGGCAAGCAAGCTGATGATAAGAGCTTTCATGATGAATCTCCTGTATCAAATATGCTATACACGGGCTCGCGGGCTCACCGTATGGCAGCGTACACCACATTGAGGGGATGGCATGTTCTGATATTATGGTTGCCACAAAACGGCTGTCCCGTCTTGCGCGTATGTAATAAAACCGACGTTTTTTCGGCATTCGTAAATCTATAGTTCGTTTTTATTTGTTACATAAGCCGACGTCCAGGCTGACCTTAATAGGGGGAGGAAAATAGTCAGATGTTTGTGGATATCAAACTTACCAGATGGGCAATTGTGTTGTGCATTTGTATGGCCTTGCTGCCGCCACTAGCCCCAGCCCAGAAAGCTAAGCCGTCGGAACAGCGATTCACCCCGGTCCTATGGCGTGATCCGGGTAATATCAGGGAACGTGATCTGTTTTACGGACCGGGCTCGCCCGAGAAGGCGCCGAGGGCTCCGTTTACTTTCGTTGAGGAACAGCGGGACGGCGAATCGCCCAAGTTTGAAGTCAAGGATGCAAACGACGTCACCTGGGTGGTGAAGATGGGCCCGGAGTCTCAGTCGGAAATCATATCAACCCGCATCGTGTGGGCAATGGGATACTTTGCCGAGGAGGCGTACTACTTTGAGCGCGTGCCTGTTCAGGGCCTGCCCAGACTTTCACGGGGCAGACAATATATAGACAACAATATGCACGTACGGGGCGCTCGTTTTGAGCCGCGGCGCGAGAAAGTGAAGCGGGGCCCAACGTGGAGCTGGCTCAAGAATCCGTTCGTCGGAAGACGTGAATTCAATGGCCTCAAAACACTGATGGTATTGCTCGCCAACTACGACACAAGCACTGCAAATAACCGCATTCTCACGGTGATGAATCCGGAAAACGGCCGCATGGAGGACCATTACACGGTTACCGACATTGGTGCCACCCTTGGTGCCATTGGCGGCCTGGGTGGGAAAAGGTCAAAGAATAACCTGTCCGACTACCGATCCGCGAGGCTTATAAAACGGGTGCGGAATGGAATGGTTGAGTTCCAGTACCGTACAAGACCGGCGGGGCTTGGGATATTTACGTTCGTCTTTTCTCCCGGTTACTGGAGAAGCCAGACTAATAAGGAAAAGGCGATGCAGCAGATCAGGGCCGAGCATGTGCGCTGGATAGGCGGAATGTTGTCGCGGCTGACGGACGACCAGCTTCGGGACGCGTTTCGGGCGGCCGGTTACAGTACGGGAACGATGAACGGTTTTGTCAGAGAAATACGCGAGCGAATCGTAGAGATCAACTCGGCCCAACCTCGTCGGAGGGCCGGTCGAGCATAAATGGCCGGCGGGTGTCGATCCCCTGGGTCTGCTTCGCAAGGACGGACTAATTGAAGAGGCCCGGCTAGATCATGCCAAAGATCTTTTCGATGATGAGTATTACCCCGTAGGAAAGCCCCGCGATAGCCGCTGCGGCTGGGATCGTCAGGACCCAGGCCCACACGATTCGACCCGCGACGCCCCACTTCACAGCCGAAAACCGTTTCGCAGAGCCGACGCCAACGATACAGCCGGTAATGGTGTGTGTCGTAGAGACAGGTATGCCCGCCGCCGTCGCGCCAAAAAGCGCGATCGCTCCAGCAGTTTCAGCGCAAAACCCGCCGACGGGCTGCAGCTTTACGATCTTTGTACCCATCGTCTTAACGATGCGCCAGCCTCCCGAGAGCGTACCCAAGCCGATAGCACCGTTGGCAGCGAGGACGACCCAGAACGGCACGTCAGGCAATTTGCCCCCGGGCTCCATCTGCAGAAACCCGCCGGTAACCAGAACGATCGTGATGATGCCCATTGTCTTCTGAGCATCGTTCCCGCCGTGTCCTAGCGAATATGCTGCTGCCGAGAATAACTGGCCGACCCGGAAAACACGGTCCACGCGATTGACCGATACTCGATGAAAGATCCAGTACACGGCCACCATCAGGCCAAAACCGAGCGTCATGCCGATCAGCGGCGAGAGCACAATGAAGGCCAAGGTTTTGATCCAGCCCTCGGCCTTCAAAACAGTTTGGGCACCCGTAATGCCGAAGTGGAACGCGTATGACGAAAGGGCGGCACCAGCGTACGCTCCTACGAGGGCGTGAGAGCTCGATGTCGGCAGACCCAGATACCATGTGATCAGGTTCCAGATCGTAGCGCCCAGAACTGCGGCGAGCAAAACTAACAGTTGGTCGTCACTGGGAATAATCGCAATGTTGATCATGTCGCCGCCGACGGTCTTCGCGACCGCGGTTCCGAACACTGCAAACGCAATGAAATTAAAGAAAGCCGCCCACATGACAGCCACGCCGGGCGAGAGAACCCGGGTGGCTACCACTGTCGCTATCGAGTTGGCGGCGTCATGAAACCCGTTGACATAATCAAATATCAAGGCCACCAGGATGATCAGAACGACGAGGGCAAACGAAGCTGATTGATCCATAGGTTGGGTTTAATTGTGTTTGAGCACGATGCTCTCAATGACGTTGCCAACCCCTTCGCAGCGGTCCGTTCCGTTTTCAAGGATCTCGTAGAGCTCTTTCCAGACAATGATCCTGACCGGATCCGCTGAACTCTTGAAAAGCGCCGCCATCGCCCGAAAATAGACGTCATCGGCCTCATTCTCGAGCCGCTGTATCTCAAGCAGATGCGGGCTCATACCCTTTGCACCGTTCAGAAGTGCCAGAGCACCGCTGATCTCTTTTGCGAGTTTTTGCAGGATGATGGCAAGTTGGCGAGCATATTCGTCGGACTCATGAATATTGAACATGACCATCGCTCGAGCCGCGGCATCGATGTAATCACACACGTCGTCAAGGGTCATCGACAATGTGTAGATGTCCTCGCGATCGAAAGGCGTGATGAACGATCGGTTAAGCCTGACCGTCACCTCATGATTTAGCTCATCGCATTGGTGCTCGACGTCTTTGATCCTTTTTGAGAGGGCATCGAAATTCTGGTCAGAGCCCTCCATTAGCTCGACCAGGAGAGCGGCCGCCTCCTCGATCTTTCCGCCCATCTGCGAAAAGAGAGTAAAGTACTGGTCTTCCCTCGGCAAAAAGCTAAAAGCCATGTTTAACGTCTCCGGTTACTGAGTTTATGTCTGAAACTCAAATATATTAGAACGCTTACACCATGTCTAACTGACTAATGTCCTGTGGTCAGGATAAGGACCCCAAAATACTTAAAATTACACTCACGATCGGCCGGCGGGTGGTGGCATGAAAAGCCCCAACTTAACAAGTTGTTAACGTTGCGGCCAAAAGGCCCCATTTTTTAGGGGCGAACTTATCCGTCCGACGTACTCATCAAAACGTGCACATAGACCGTCGGCAGACGACGGCACACCGCAAGATCACGAACACGGAGGGAACAAAATGACACATCGATCTATAAGAAACCGGCTGGCAGCGGCTATGGTAGCGGTTGCGTTATGGGGAATGCCGCTGGCGGCTGTCGCCCAGCTAACGCAGATCAGGATCCCGAACAACAAGTACCGGGTACAGGACGACGTCAAACTCGGAAACGACGCGTCACGTGAGGTTGAAAGGCAGTTTCCCATTCTGAATGACGATGATGCAGCGAGCTACGTGGCAAGCGTGGGCGGGCGGCTGGTAGCGTCGATACCGCCGCAATTCAGACAGCCGGCATTCGACTATCGGTTTAAGGTGGTCAATGCACGGGATCTAAATGCGTTCGCGCTGCCGGGCGGCCCGATGTACATCAATCGGGGTATGATCGAGGCGGCACGAAATGAGGGGGAGATGGCCGGGGTGATGGCCCACGAGATCAGTCACGTGGCCCTCCGCCATGCAACTGCTCAGGCCACCAAACAGGGCGGTGCGGGTAACACACTTCGTACGCTCGGATTGATACTCGGCGGTGCGGTCCTGGGCGGCCAGACGGGTGCCCAACTAGGTGCCGGTCTTGCATCAGTGTGGACGACGAAGTACAGCCGGGAGTACGAGACCCAGGCTGACACCCTCGGTGTCCAGATCATGGCAAATGCAGGTTACGACCCCCGTGACCTCGCGAACGTGTTTCAGACGATCGCACGACAGGGCGGCGGCAGCGGCCCCGAGTGGCTGAGCAGCCACCCCGACCCGGGCAATCGGTACCAAAAGATCAACCGGGAAGCCGCGTACCTGCGTGTAGAGAATCCGATCAAGATCACACGCGATTTTGAACGCGTAAAGGCGCGGCTTTCAGGAATGCCGCCGGCCAGGTCGATGGCAGAGATCGAAAGAGGTTATGGCGGTGATCAGCGGACAAATAATCCCGCTGCTTCGGGCCGGTATTCGAACAATGTTCCCGCACCGTCCACGCGGTACAGGAATTACTCGGATGTGAGCTGGCTGCGGTTAAGCGTACCGTCAAATTGGCGCGAATTCTCATCGCAGACGGAGGTCCAATTCGCACCTGAGGGCGCTTACGGGGACCAGGGAATTACACGCGGAGTAATGGTCGGCCTGTATCGGCCGCAGTCGTATGATCTTCAGAGTGCGACGGAGACCTACGTTAACCAGGTCATGCAGGGCAACTCGTACCTGAGCCGGCGCTCAGGGTTGACGCGGACAAGCCTTGGCGGACGTACGGCACTGGCGACGGTACTCGCAGGCCGATCTCCCATCACCGGCCGCAGCGAAGTTGTTACGATCTACACGACGCAGCTGAGGAGCGGATATCTGTTCCATGCGATCACTGTCGTCCCGAACGACGAATCGTTCGAGTATAACGCGGCTTTCAGGAACGTGATCGGATCAATCCAGTTTAACGATTAGGCCTCGTTATTTGTGTATGAAACGGGTGAGCGGCCAACAGCCGGCCCACCCTTTTTATGCGGGAACCGGTTCTTTTTTAGCCTTGATCGTGCTGAGCAGAATTATCGCCGCTAAGGAAACGACTGCGCTCGACAGAAAGGCGGTAGCGGCACCGAATTGGTTCCATACTAGGCCGAACAGGAGTGACGCCGGGAACACCGTGATACCAAACGCGAGATTGTAAAGGCCATATGCCGTGCCACGCTTTTTGACCGGGACCATATCGGCGACAAAAGCCTTTTCGACGCCCTCGGTCAGGCCAAAATAGGCTCCGTACACGATGAAAAGCACCCAGGACTGCCACGGCGAGCTGACAAAGGCAAATCCTGCATAAACCAGGGCATAGACCAGCCACCCCGCCGCGATAAGGCGTTTGCGGCCAAACGTATCCGACAGATGGCCGCCGATAAGTGAGCTGACAACTTTGCTAATATGCAGTGCCATCCATAGCAGCGGCAAAACCACCGGCGAAATACCGGATTGCCCGGCACGTAGCAGCAGAAAGGCGTCGGTGGAATTTGAAAGCGTGAATAGTGCGATGACCACCAGAAACCGCTTAAAATTCCCGTCAAACCCTTTGAGCGACAGACTTGGAGCATCCGTATGATGGTGCTCGGCCGGCTTATCTTCACGGACCAGAAATGCGATGACGAGCAGCCCGAGGACGACGGGTACCGAGGCGAGCAGAAAAACCTGCTGATATTCGCGTATGGTCGGGTTTTGCGTGTCGGCAGCGAACAGGTACAGCAGGAAAAACGCAGCCACCGGGCCGAACACCGCGCCCAGGTGGTCGGCGGCACGGTTAAATCCAAATGCAAATCCTCGCTTGCTTTCGGACACACTGTCCGCGATCAGTGCGTCACGCGGAGCGCCCCTGATCCCTTTGCCTGCTCGGTCAGTCACCCGCACCACGAGCACCTGCGGCCAACTGCTGGCAAAGGCCAGCAGCGGACGAGTTATCGCGGCCAGCGAATAACCCAGGAATACCGGCAGCTTACGGGTGCCAAAACGGTCACTCAAATAACCTGATGCGAGCTTCAGGAGACTTGCTATGGATTCGGCAAAGCCCTCGATCAGACCAATGGCGAAAGGCGATGCTCCGAGACTGAGGGCCAGAAAGGCCGGCAGCAGAGGGTAAATGATCTCGCTGGAGGTGTCGTTGAGCAGGCTGACGGCACTCAGAGCAAGAACGTTTCGTGGCAGACTGCGGTACTTGTGCAAACGGCCGTTTTTCGGTTCGACTTCCGGGGCGGCCATAAGGTGGGTTTCTACCTGGAGCGGGTCGGTTGAGCGCGGTCGGACGTACCTGACGTTAAAGCATATAAAGCAAAGCTGCCGATGATCGCTACCAGTAGTATGACGCCCACTATTGTGATGCGAAACATCATCTTGACGGTGCGCTTCATCATCTTAAAGGCGATCACAGCACCGACCAGCAGGATAAGAAAAAAACATGCGGCGACGAACAGGCCCGTGCCGCCAATCTGAAAAAGTATGATCATTTTGCCTCCCCTTCCTCCAGTGCTTTTTCGAGCAATTCGACCTCGTCCTCGCTCAGTGAGGAGGTTTCGCTCGGTATGTTGTATTCACCGTCAACCCAGGCACCAAAATCTAAAAGCTTGCACCGCTCGGAGCAAAAGGGTCGAAACTCGTTACCGCTGAATTCTGTTTCCCTGCCGCAGTTTGGGCATCTAACGATCGGCATACAGCAGAGGCTAGAATATCAAATCCTGGCCAAAAATCTATTGAATCACACGCGTGGTGGCGCGATGATAAAATGATGAGAGTCGCGCCAGATGCCCGAACAAAGTGGGGCGGCTGATCGTATCTGTTGAGAGGGAAAGGCACCCGAGAGAAACTGTTATGAACGACTATAAAGAGAAGTTTGACCGCTGGCAGAAAAAGGCTACTCAGAAATTTGAGGAGATCGACGCACAACTCGGGCTGAAAGAGAAAATCGAAGGTGGTGCGCGTGTCGTCGTCGAAACAGCACACAAAGGCGCAACCCGCATCAAAAGTGAAGCCGAGAAAAGTGACGTCGGCCGCCAGGCCGTCAAGGTCGCGGAGGACGTGATGAGCACCGCCAGCGATACTGCAAAGACCGCGTGGAGCGCCAGCGAGCCGCTTCGCGACGCGGCCGAAGACGCCGGGAGCAAGGCGGGTGTCATTGTGGCGGACGCCGCTGGAAAGGCCGGGGAGTTCTTTGACGACGCCCGCGAGACGGTGGAGACTAACGCAAAGCGGGTGTCCCGGGTGGTCGGATTTGGCTCGAGCATGTCCGGTACGCTTGACGCAGCTCGAAAGTCGATCCAGAAAGCCTCAGGATGGGTGCAGGCAGATCCGCTGCGCGCGGCAACGACGGGCGTATCGATGGCGATCGGCGCGGGACTCGGTGTGGTATTTACCGGCATAAGTTCGCACTGGC
>JBHENG010000087.1:0-259 GCA_046262195.1 Pyrinomonadaceae bacterium
GGGATGGAGTCATCACCGCTTCAGGTGGTCCAAGCACTCGCCCCGTTTGCTCCTCAATCGGTACTCGCCAGAGGTTCATGCTGCCTGCTCGGTCGCTGGCAAAGTAAAGATACTTTCCGTCCGGCGACCAGACCGGACTCCCCTCGATGGCCGCGTCATCCGTTACTTCGGTAGGCTCGCCGCCGCCCGCGGGAATTGTCCAGATGTCTCGCTGTGCCGCATTTCGCCTTCCCCCATAGGCGATCCTGTGGCTGTGCGG
>JBHENG010000087.1:541-7584 GCA_046262195.1 Pyrinomonadaceae bacterium
GCTGTGTGTCATCAGCGGGAGAGTCTTTGGTCAGGTTGACTGGGTTCTTGCCGCCCACCCGCTGGAAATAGATGTCCCAGTTGCCCGCGGCATGGCTGGCGTAAACGAATGACTTGCCGTCCGGTGAAATGCTGGGGAAGTACTCTGGACCATGCTGGTCGGTTATTTGGGTGAAGTTGGCGTTCCGCAGCGACGACGTCCCTTCTTTACTACCCGGGCCTGAACGCGGCAGCAGCAACCACACTGACGTAAAGACCGCCACGGTCCCTAAGATCAGGGCCACGACGAACCCTCGCCTATGCCGTTTGATCTCACTGACCAAATACTCGGCGCTCGAGGTCGGGTGCGCGACTGGCTGGTCGATCGTTTCGGCAGCCGTCCGCCCGACGCTTTCCCGGGCCTCTTTTGCCCCACCTACGGGTGCCGGCGGTGCGCTCAGCTCCATTTCAGCCTCAAGCTCAACCCGTTGTTTGAGGCTTCGTAGGTCGGAGAGCAGCTCCTTGCTCGTCTGATACCGCTCCTCGCGCCCTTTCCGCAACGCTTTTTTCACTAGCCAGTCGAGCTCGGCCGGAACATCATCCACATAACGCGTTATCGGCGGCGGCTCTCGCTCGAGGATCGAAACGATGACGTCGCTGGGTGTGGGGCCGGTGAACGGTGCCCGGCTCACCAGCATCTCGTAAAGCACACAACCCAAGCTCCAGATGTCGGTTCGGGCGTCGACCTTGAGACCGCGGGCCTGTTCGGGTGACATATACTGGGCCGTGCCCATTACAATGCCTTCGTCCGTTTTGACCATCGTCGAAGCTTCAGCTTGGATCGCTGGGCCCTCGGTTAGCTTTGCGAGACCGAAATCCAGGACCTTCACGATCCGGTCGCGGCGAAGCATAATATTTTCCGGCTTGATATCGCGGTGAACAATGCCCGCCTCGTGTGCCGTCGCCAACGCGCTTGCCACCTGCATCGCGATGTCGAGAGTTTCGGCAATTTTCAACGGAACGCCCCCCATCAGCTCGCGCAGCGTCTCACCCTCGACAAACTCGGTAGCGATGTAATGTGTGGAATCTACCTGTCCTATTTCATGGATAGTGAGGATGTTAGGGTGATTCAGTGCGGATGCGGCACGGGCTTCCTGCTGAAATCGTCGTACGCGCTCTTTGTCTTGTGTGAAGAACGAAGGTAAAAGCTTTAGCGCGACATTGCGTCCTAAGCGAGTGTCCTGAGCCAGGTAAACGTCACCCATCCCGCCGCTCCCGAGTTTTTCTAAAACGCGGTAATGGGCGATCGACCTCCCGATCATTTCGTCTGTATCCTCGCCGGAAACGGCTGCAGCCATCACATCCAGCGCCGGCGATTCGAAACGGTCAGCCGCACTGCTGTGTGCATCGATCAGGGATTCAATTTCCCGCCGGAGCTCTTGATCATGACCGCACTTTTTGTCGAGGAAAGAGGAGCGCTCCGCCGAGTCCATTTCCAGAGCAGGATAAAGGATCTCCTTAACTTCTTGCCAGCGTTCAGAGGGCTTCATGTGGGCTGCTACTCTAGATAATAGGCCAAACTACTTATTCAAGCTCAACAACCAAATATCTCCTGCAGTTCGTCGTCTTGAGTAAATTAGTTTACGTCCGTCGCTTGAAATGTGGGGATCCTCCAGGAAAAGTCCCGATTCCGCGAAGTTTGTAACTTTTTCGGGGTCGGCTTTGCTCCAGGCTTGCGCGGGGCCGGGCACACGGTAAATGTTTTTGTGATCGAGCTGGAAGTAAAGCCACTTCCCCGAAGGGGAAAAAACGGGGTGAAAATCCTGCCGCGACGTTGCGACCACGCTGATCGACTCCCCGCCTTCTATCGGCACTGCCTTGATGTCAATATTTCCGCTAGCAATGCTCATAAAAGCAACCCACTTGCCATCGGGCGACGGAGTGCCTTTCGCGTAGACGCCCTCTTCGTCAGTTAGTTGTTTAGTAGATTTCGCCGATAGAACATACAAATACAATTGACCGTCCTGGAGCGAGAAGTAGGTGAATGATCGGCCGTCCGGCACCCATCCGACAAACCCCGCCTTCTCCATCACGAGGCGCGGGTTTGCTCCGTCGGCTTCCATAAACCATAAGTCGTCCGGCTCTTCGGTTTGGCCGGCAGGGTGACGATTGAAGGCGATAGTTTTCCCGTCGGGCGACACCTCCGGAAAGTTATCATCAAATTTGGGGTCAGACGTCAGTTGGACCGAAGGCGCCGCTGCGTCCACCTTCCAGATAAAAGAGCTTGCACCGCGGTGCGAATCAAAAACGGCGGTTTCGGCATTCGCCGGTGTGCTGAAAAAGTAAATGAGATCGCTGCCACTCGTAATCGGGCGCGGCTGATTCTGTACCTTCGCGGTTTCGGCGTCGAACGGCATCGATTCGAGATTGAAGGAAACATCGAGTGCAGAAAAGGCGACAAACTTGCCGTCGCGCGATACGGCAGCTTGGGTGTCACGTCCGCGCCCGACGGTGAGCGGCGATGGCTCGCCCGCGAGTTTTGCGTCTCGTACGGAATACGGGGCCTGCCAAAGCGTGTAGTTCTTGCCCGCCTCTACGTTTGTGTAGTAGATCGAGCCGCTGTCCGAGCCCCAAATGGGATGCTTTCCTTCGACAAGCGGGCGTGCATCGCCGCCGCCCGAATCCACAACGAAAATCTTGTTCGCGGCTTCAAACAGGATTTGACTTCCATCTGGAGAATAGCTCGGATAAGCCAGGTAGGGCGCGGCCTCTTTTAATTTGACAGCGATCTCCTGTGGTTCACCGCCGTTCGAAGCGATCCTGAAGATCGTCTGCCCGTACCATGGACCCTTCGTAAAGATCAGTGAGCCGCCATCGGGCGACCACGACGGAAAGGTGCCGGTATCGACGATCTTTCTAGCGCTCCCCCCAAAGGTCGGCATCACCCAGATCGCTCCGCCCATAAGCGGCTGATCGGTGCCGTAGATAAAAAAGCAGAGGCAGTCGGACGCCCCCGTTCGCGAAGAAACAAATGCGATCTGCTTGCCATCCGGAGAGATCGAAGGCTGCATGTCGTCGCCCGGATTATTCGTAAGATTAAGGTCCGGCCCGCCCGATATTTGCCGAAGGAATATCTCAAAATTCCCGGTCCGGTCCGAAACGTAAGCGATCGTCTGTCCGTCGGGTGCGAACGTCGGCTCTCCCTCGAATCCCGGGTCGACCGTTAGCGGCGACAGCGTCGCGGTGGCCAGCGTTGTTGCAGCGACAGGTGTCGGGATCGAGCGGTCACGGAGAAGGTAGGCGCCGATAATGATCGCACTCAACAGAACAGCGCCGGCAGCAAGCCACCAAATCGGCGAAATGCGGCTTCGGTTGTCGCGTCCCAGCGGCTGGATGCGTGCGCTCATCAGCGAGCCGCTCTCGAGAGCACGTTTAAACCGACGGAGGTCGAGCTCGAAGTCGCCGGCGTGTTGATAGCGTTCAGTCGGCTCTTTTGCGAGCGATTTCGCCAGCAGGTCCTCAACCTCCATCGGCAGTTGCCCATTCAATTCGCGCGCCGGCTGCGGCTCCGTATTGATTATCGAATGAAGAGTGTCGACAGCCGATTTGCCTTCAAAGGGACGCTTGCCGGTGGCCATCTCATAGAACACCACGCCCAGCGAAAAGATATCGCTTCTCCTGTCGAGCGGTCGTCCTTCGGCCTGCTCCGGCGACATATACGCAACTGTTCCAAGTATGGTCCCCGGTACCGTGACGACCGGCTCATTCCTTTTGATGTAGTTCACCGTCGGAACATTAGAATCAATGAGCGAGGTCCGCTGCTGTTCGACAAGCTTGGCAAGGCCAAAGTCGAGGATCTTAACCTGCGACGAGCGGGTCACCATGAGGTTTTCCGGCTTGATATCACGGTGGATGATGCCCGCTTCATGCGCGGCGGCGAGACCCGATGCGGCCTGGGCCCCGAACTCAACGGCCCGACGGGTCTCGATGCGGCCGCGGGCGAGCAAGTCTCGAATGGTTTCGCCCTCGACATACTCCATCGCGATAAAGTCGTGTCCGTCGTCCGATGCGATCTCATAGATCGTTATGATATTTGGATGGTTGAGCGCCGAGGCGGCCTTTGCTTCTTGCGTAAAGCGCTGCTTTGTTTGACTGTCGGCGGTGAGAGCTCCGGGAAGCAGTTTGATCGCTGCCTTTCGATCGAGACGCGTGTCGTGAGCAAGATAAACTTCGCCCATGCCGCCGCCGCCGATTTTATCGATGATCTCGTAATATCCGAGCGACCGGCCGACGAATCCGTTGACATGATGATCCGCGACGTTCTCGGCCATCACCTCTATCGCAGGGGATTCAAAACGGCCCTCTGCGTCGTTGTGTGCGGCGATCAGAGATTCCACCTCTCGGCGCATCTCGATATCGTCACCGCACTTTTTGTCGAGAAATGATGCCCGTTTCGCGGGCTCCACCTCGAGCGCTGCGTAAAGGATGTCTTTTATTTCCTGCCAGCGTTTAGTGGACTCGATGGGTAGTGTTCCTCCTCATCTCGCGGTACAGCCATGCTTTGGCCGTGCTCCATTCACGTTTGACCGTATCGACCGAGATACCAAGCGCTGTGGCCGTTTCCTTTATCGTTAAGCCGCCAAAAAACCTGAGCTCTACGACGCGCGCCTGTTGCGGGTCTATCGATTCAAGTTTTGTCAGCGCCTCATCGAGCGCCGTGACTTCGGCCGTGGGCTCATTCGATGCCAGCTGCGCTTGATCAAGCGACACATGCAGTGCTCCTCCACCCCGTTTGGCATATAAATGATTGCGGGCGTAGTCGACCAAAATGCGGCGCATCATCTGCGCGGCGATCGCGAAAAAGTGTGCGCGATTGTTCCATCTAACATTTCTTTGATCGACCAGCCGCAAATACGCTTCGTTGACCAGCGCGGACGTTTGCAGCGTATGACCGACGCGTTCCCGATTCATATAGTGATGAGCCAGGCGGTGGAGCTCACTGTAAACAATGGGCATCATGCGGTCCAGAGCGCTCTGATCGCCCTCGCTCCAATCCAGTAGCATTTGAGTTATCGGCAACTGTCCACGCTCGTCCATATGCGTCGCCCTGAAGACGAAAGGACCTTAAGTCCAGCTCCGGGCCTATGACGGGACGCGACCGCCCAAAGATTTCTCCAAAGCGCCCGCCAATTTTCTTCCAGTTCTCGCGTTTACGTTTAGGGGTAGGGTAGCACAAAAGCGACCTGCGGAGTACAGAAACTTGAATTCGGTACGGAATTCTTAGATAGAACAAAAACCAGATAAGGAGATAACTTCAATGAAAATCAGAATACTTACAGTCATGATCGGATTGGTGATAATAACCGGCTTCATAACACCAAGCGCGGCGGCGAGTTTTTCCACTTGGAGCATGCCGCAAAATATGGGCACGCCGCCCAACTCGGCGGAGGACGACATGCATGTGACTATTTCGCCAAGCGGTCTGAGTCTTTATTTTTCAAGCAATCGTCCGGGGGGACTCGGCGGAACGGACATTTATGTTTCGCAGCGCGCCACACTAACTTCGGCTTGGGGTGCGCCGCAGAACCTGGGCGCGACGATCAATTCGAGCGCCGGTGATGGCGTGACGAGCTTTTCACGCGACGGGCGAACGGCGTTTATGTATAGCAGTCGTCCGGGCGGGTTGGGCGGCTCTGACCATTATATTATGACGCGGACAGACCCGAACAATGATTTCGGCTGGAGCGCGCCTGTCAATCTGGCGGTCATCAATTCCGCATCCGGGGAAATAGGTTCGACCTATTTTGAAGACCCTGTAACCGGCGCAGGCACGCTAATTTTTAACAGCAACCGCCCGGGCGGAGTTGGCTTGGCGGACTTTTATCAAAGCACGCGAAACGCGGACGGCACATTTAATGCGCCGACGCTGATCACTGAATTGAGCAGTCCGGCAATCGAGGAACGTGGAGTAATCAGCCGTGACGGTTTGGAGATCTTTATCACCACAAACCGCCCGGGAGTGCTAGGTATGAGCGACATCTACGTCTCAACCCGCGCTTCGACCACCGCTCCGTGGAATGCGCCCGTTCCCGTAGAAGGTATTAACACCGCAAGCAACGAATTCTCACCGACTCTTTCAGCCAATGGCACAACGATGTATTTCAGCTCAAATCGGGCTGGCGGAGTAGGTCTTATGGATTTGTATTCAGCCACTCGACTCGTCACCACGGCCACAGGCGTCGAGGTGAGCGGAAGAGTGACGGCTCCCGGGGGCGCGGGCCTGAGGAATGCCCGTGTTTGGATTACGGACTCTAAAGGCAGCATTCGCGAGGTCCTGACCAGCTCATTTGGATACTTCTCTTTCGACAACATTGCCGCGGGTGAAACCTACGTTATCGGCGTCAATTCAAAACGCTATCGGTTCAACACCAGGACGATCCAAGTGTTTGATACATTGGCCGACGTGGATTTCTCCGCTATGGAGTGAGGCTGATCAAACCAGTTTCGGCGCAGGAGCGAGAGATCTTTTCAGCTAGTCGAAAACGACACGATCCATTTCGTCGAATCAGGCCTCTTGTCGCTTGCCTCTTGTGTCTTAAGAAAAAGGTGATGATCAGGCCACCACCGCAGGAAGCGGATTTGCAGACTTGAATAAACACACAAAAAATGGAGGTATGAAATGTATAAAAGAATTATTACTCTACTCGCTATGGTTTCCCTAGGTGCTGCCGTTGTCGCAGCGCAAACCGACGAGGCCCAGTTGCGGATGCTCGAGTCCATGGCCGGGAAAAAACGGGTCGACGCCAAGAAACCGGGAACGATAAGGATCGGGATTGCAATGCCGGCCACCGAAATGGGAAAGGACTTCACCATGACTGACACCCCGATGGCAGTTATTAATACGCTGCAAGTGGCTTTAACAGAAGAAACGGTCGAAACGGTTCTTCTGAATTCGGCTTTACCGGAAAAAGAGGCCAAGCTAAAGAAATGCGATTACGTTTTCATCAGCAAGGTAACTCGTAAGAAAGGCGGCGGCGGGTTCGGCGGCCTTGGGGGCCTCGGTAT
>JBHENG010000088.1:0-7413 GCA_046262195.1 Pyrinomonadaceae bacterium
GCTGAGATCTTTGCCGAGCCGACCCGCTCGCGGATCTGCGACCACAAATGCGACGGTGACCGCTGGCTCGAGCTCGCGGGCAAGGTCCACAAGGCGGGCCTCAAGACCAACGCGACGATGCTCTACGGCCACATAGAATCGATGGCGGACCGCGTTGACCATTTCGTCCGCCTCCGCGAGCAACAGGACAAGACCGGCGGATTTCAGTGCTTCATCCCGCTAGCCTTTTACACGCCCGGCACAGCTCTCTCGACTCTTCCCGGCCCCGACGCCATCGACAATCTAAAAACCATCGCCGTCTCGCGCCTAATGCTCGACAACTTTGACCACATCAAGGCCTACTGGGTTATGCTCGGCAAAGCCACCGCCCAGACGGCCCTCCACTTCGGCGCCAACGACCTCGACGGCACCATCACTGACGGCGGCGAACTCACCCACAGCTACTCCGTCGAGTCGGGCGGCGAAGTGAAAATGACCAAGCAGGAGATCATCGAAATGATCGAACGTGCCGGTTTGGAGGCTGTGGAACGCGACACGGTGTATAATCGCGTCCAAACCGCGTTCGCAGTGTAAAAAAGAAGCAGACTATGACCACAAAAACAGCAGATCTTATTGAAATGGCCGAAGCACTGCCGATCGATGAGAAGGCATTACTCGTTGACCGGCTGCTCGACAGTATGTATCCGCATGAGGACGAGATTGACGAACTATGGCGGATAGAAGTCGAACGGCGAGTTGAGGAGGTTCGTTCGGGCAAGGTCAAGACGATACCAGGCGAAAAGGTCTTTGAAGAGATAGAGAAGCGCTTTGGCAAATGAGCTTCACATTTCATCCCGAAGCGCGGATCGAATTCATCGAAGCCATCGCCTACTACGAAACCTGCCGCGGGGGCTTGGGACTACGATTTTCCCGGGGAGTGCACGCGACTATCAACCGCATAATGCTTGGGCCTACCGCCTGGCCGGAAATCTCGGACAATACTCGACGCTGCCTTATGAGGCGCTTTCCGTACGGTGTGATATATGAGGTAAGAGAAAACGACATCTTGATAATCGCCGTTGCTCATCTCAATCGTGAACCGGAATATTGGAAGGAACGTGTTAAATGACACGGTTCCGACAGGCACCGTCACCATCGCCGGAAAAGAAAGTATTGACTGCCGCTGGGAACATTTAAAGTGTTTTAAAACAAGCCGGACTGAAGAAATAGTTATGCGTTACATGGTTGTTATAGAGGAAGGAGAAAACGGCTGGGGAGCTTACGTGCCCGATCTTCCCGGGTGTGCTGCAGTGGGGGAAAGTGAAGAAGAAGTCAAGAAATTGATCCACGATGCGATCGAATTTCACTTGGAAGACCTATCTGAAGCAGGGGCGCATATACCGCCTCCAATGTCTAAGAGCGATTATGTAGACGTTTTGGCGGCGTAGATTAGTTTGTAACGTCCACTTGGACAACGACCTCGACTTACGTCTCACCGACGGCGGGGAACTCACCCACAGCTACTCGGTCGAGTCGGCCGGCTAAGTCAAAATGTCCAAGCAAGAGATCATCGAAATGATCCGGCGTGCTGGGTTTATAGCGGTTGAAAGGGATACGGTCTATAATCGCGTAGAGCGGATCGCAGTATGAGGGGCAGCTGTTCTGCTCGTTGTAGCAATCTCGATGGGGAGACTATTAAAAGTAATTAATGTTAATAATTAGTTGGCGCTGATCATAAAGCATGAGGAGTCGAGAAATGACCCATCCGATTAAGCGATATTCCTTAGGGATTGTCATGGCCATTTTTGGTATCTGCGCGTTGGCGACGGCTCAGGAACTCGAAGTCGAACCGCAAACGACGACTCTCGAAGGAGCGGTCACGCACGTTTACAAGACAATCGGCGGGGCGGAACTGCGGCTGCACGTTTTTCCTCCGTCGAAAAAGAAATCTTCGCGGGTCCCGGCCATCATCTTTTTCTTCGGCGGTGGCTGGACCATGGGGGACGTCGCACAGTTTGAGGAACAATCAAAGTACTTGGCGAAACGCGGCATGGTCGCGATCGTCGCTGATTATCGCGTATTCGGACGCCACAAAACGGGCCCATTCGAAGCCATTGCCGACGCAAAGTCCGCTATTCGATGGACTCGGTCGCATGCAAAAGCTCTCGGCATTGATCCGAAACGGATCGCGGCCGCAGGGGGTTCTTCGGGGGGCAGCGTCGCTCTCAGCACCGCCATATTCGACGGTTTCGATGAAAAGGACGAGGACAAGAGCGTTAGCTCAAAACCCAACGCGCTGATCCTGTTTAATCCGGCAGTCGATACGACACGCAATTCGCCACGACTTCTGAGCGAACGGTTCCGCGGCTTAGGCAGCGAGGGTTCACCCTTACAGCACCTACACCGTGGTCTTCCTCCTACCGTGGTCTTCCATGGGAAATCTGATACAACTGTGCCGTACGCTGATGCCGAACGTTTTTGCCGCGAATCAACGAAACTAGGCAATACTTGCGACTTATTCGGATATGAAGGCGCAGAGCATGGCTTCTTCAATCCAGGGCGTGCTGAAGGGAAGTGGTACCGCAAAACCGTGCTGGAAATGGATCGATTCCTGACTCGGATCGGCTACTTGTCAAAGGCCGCGGTAGCACCATCACCGACGGCGGCGAGCTCACCCACAGCTATTCCGTCGAGTCGAATAACGAAGTCAAAATGACCAGGCAGGAGATCATAGAAATGATCGAACGGGCCGGCTTCCAGGCCGTGGAAAGGGATACGGTCTATACACCGCGTGGCGGCGGTGTAAGTTTGTCGTCCAGTTTTGCGTTGAGTGAAGTGTGGGTGGTCATGTTCGGTAGATTTGCCAAAAGTATCGCCGTTATTCGTAAGAAAATAGGGCGTTTTAACCTGCTTCCCGATTGTGAGTCGAAACGACGTTGAAACGCCCTTTCTCGTTCAGGTGCCAACAATCCACGCCGTGAACGGCGTGGCTAATTGCCGCGAAACGCGGACGAGAAAAACCTATTCAGCGCCCGGACGATCTACACGACGAAATAGGGCTGATGCTTTTAGCCGCGCCTTCCCGAAGGGCAATTAGCCACGTCCTTCAGGACGTGGTAAGGTAACGAAAATTTGAAAATAGGGCGTTTTAACGTCCTTTGAAACGCCGATGTCGGCCACCGTCTATTCCGAGACCAATTTTCATATCACCTGGCACACTAAAAATAGTCTGCCGATGATAACCGCGAAGATCGAGGACCGGCTATATCACTACATTACGCACAAGATCATTGAAACGCCGGGCGCTTATCTTCATGCGATAAGTGGTATCGAGACGCACGTAAATATTGGTGTGAGTCTAGAACCGAATATTCTGGTGTCCGACTGGATCGGCAAGCTAAAAGGCTCAAGCTCGCATTACATCAATCACGAAATACAGCCGAAAGCATTGGAGTGGCAACGAGGTTATGGGATCGTCACATTCGGAACGAGAGATCTTGATTGGGTGGTTGCGTACATCAAAAATCAGAAGGAACACCACAGTAAGGGAACGGTTCACGAACGTCTCGAAAGGATCATGGGTGATGAGGGACTGTCGGCCGGGGAAGGACGTTGAAATGCCCTTGAGTTATTCTGCACCAATGACCACGCCGTAAACGGCGTGGCTAATTGCCGCGAAACGCGGAACGGCTCCAGCCCGTGATCAAACAGAAGTCGAGAACAAGATATGACACAAGCAAAGAACACGATCTGCCTTTGGTACGATGGCGACGCGGAGCAAGCGGCGAGGTTTTATGCGGAGACGTTTCCGGACTCAGAGGTTACGGCAGTACATAAGGCTCCGGGAGATTTTCCGTCGGGGAAGGAAGGCGATGTTATCACCGTTGATTTTACCGTGATGGGGATTCCCTGCATGGGGCTCAATGGCGGGCCTGAGTTCAAGCACAGCGAAGCGTTCTCGTTCCAGGTCGCGACCGAGACGCAGGAAGAAACCGACCGCTATTGGAACGCCATCGTCGGTTACGGCGGCGAAGAAAGTATGTGCGGCTGGTGCAAGGACAAATGGGGACTATCCTGGCAGATCACGCCGATCGCGCTGACAGAAGGCTATACTGATCCGGATCCCGCGATTGCCAAGCGGGTGTTCGACGCAATGATGTCGATGAAAAAGATCGACATCGCCGCGATCGAAGCCGCTCGGCGCGGCTAAAAGGAGAGATCTATGGTTCGAATCATTTTGGGGGTAATTGCCGGATTTTTTGCCTGGGTGACTGCCTGGTTCGGAGGCGAGAAGATCCTCTCGGCGATCTGGCCTGCGTTCGGAGTACATCAAACCGGGTTCCAGGCAGCCATTGAAAATGGTGGTCAGTTCACCGCAGACTCGACGATACTACTTATCCACATTGTCCTCGGTTCAACAGTCTCGGTGATGTCAGGATTTCTGGCTGCGCTTATCGCCGGTGAAAACAAACGTGCGCCGCTGGTGCTCGGCTTTCTGCTGTTGGCAATGGGTTTACTGAAACTGGTTATGTCCTGGCCGTATGTTCCCATTTGGTATCACGTTATCTTTACCGCGATTCTGCTTCCAATGACGATCATGGGCGGTAAATTGAAAACGCGAGCTTCGTAAGGAGGGAGACTTTGGTGGGTCGCCGACTTCGCTCAACTGAAGTTCCTATTTGGAGAAGAATTAGATCGTAGTTCTAAACCACTCAACAAACTTAGGTATGCCGTCTTCGATCTTGGTCGTCGGATTGTAACCTAGCAACTCTCTTGATTTCGAAATATCTGCGTAGGTGGCGGGCACGTCGCCCGGCTGCATCGGCTGACGGTCGATGACCGCACGCATGTCGAGGCTGCGCTCGAGCAGGGCGATCAGCTCCGCAAGCTCGGTCGTTTCAGATTCGCCAAGGTTAAAGATCTCGTACATCGATGCGTCATAGTCCATCGCGGCCCGCACTCCCTGGATAATATCGTCGACGTAGGTATAGTCGCGCCTCATGGTTCCGTCACCGAATACGGGGATGGGGTTGCCCTCGGAAATAAGCCGAGAGAATTTGTGAATCGCGAGGTCAGGACGCTGGCGGGCTCCGTAAGCCGTAAAAAACCTCAGACAAACACAGCGAATGTCATAAAGGTGTGAGTAGGTATGGCAGATCAATTCGCCCGCCGCCTTTGTCGCCGCATACGGCGAAATAGGCTGGTGGATCCGGTCGTCTTCGGCAAACGGCACCTTGGCATTGATGCCGTAAACGCTCGAGGACGAGCCGAAAACGAACTGCTTCACTGAGTGCTTTCGTGCCAGCTCGAGCAGATTTAACGTGCCATTAATATTGGTCTCGGCGTATAACCCTGGCTCGGAAAGCGAGGGGCGTACCCCGGCTCGTGCGGCAAGATGAATGATGCAGTCGAAGCTGGCCGTTTGAAATAGTGCGGCTAAAGCATCGGTATCACGAATATCGGCTTCAACAAGAGTGTAGTTTTCATGTGTCAGGTGTTCCGCAACATTTGCTCGCTTTATGTCCGGAGAGTAAAAGTCGTTCAGGTCGTCGACGACGGTTATTTGCCAGCCGCCCTCAGCCAAAAGATGATCGGAAAGGTGCGAGCCGATAAAGCCCGCCCCGCCAGTGATAAGTATTTGTTTTAGTGACATTTCCACTGCTCAAAGTCCGAATTCCGGACGATAACATATTAAAGCTATGGTCGAGGAAACTTTGCGTCGCAGGAAAGCAGTCAAGGATGCAGGATCAAACTCGAGCTGCAGGCGCTCGGGCGTCTGAATAATGAGAGTTACCTCGGTTTCTATGATCTGTCGCGACACAACATGCTAATTATTATTAGATTTAGCGGCGATTGCAAAAACTTTGCTTTTGCTTGTCAATAGTATTTCGGGTTCTCTATACTTGAGCTGGCTAGCGAGGCCTAGAGGAGCGACTTTTTTGAAAACTGAATTAAATCGCGAGTCTGTGTCAGCCGTTGGAATGCGGTTTGCGATCGTCGTCAGCCGGTGGAATGACCGGCTGACTTCGAGGCTTGCCGCCGGAGCAGCTGACGCTTTGGCCGAGGCGGCGGCAGCGCCGAATGCCGTTGAGACGTTTGCGGTCCCGGGGGCTTTTGAGCTTCCTCTCGCGTGTCTGACCGCGGCGAAGAGGGGCGATTTCGATGCCGTGATCGCACTAGGCGTCGTCATCAGGGGCGACACGCCGCATTTTGATTATGTAGCGGGTCAGGCAGCGGCGGGCATAATGCAGGCATCACTTGCTACGGGCGTACCGGTCCTGTTTGGAGTGATAACAGCCGATACGACCGCTCAGGCCGAAGCCCGCTGCGGTGAGAAGGCGGACAACAAAGGCTACGAAGCAGCATTGTCGGCCGTAGAGTTTGTACATTCGCTTCGTGCGATGGCCATGTCGAAACAGCCGGGCAGCGGCCCGGGGAAAGTTTTTCCGCATGTCGTTTGATAAAGCAGAAAAGAGCTCCGGCACCAGGCACAAGGCTCGCGAATGTGCGCTGCAGATGCTTTTTGCGGCCGATCTTGTCGATGCCGACTGCGCGACTCTTACCGATAACTATTGGCTCGAGCTCGGCGACCCCAGTATCGACGACAAAACGCGGGAATTTGCAAACTCCCTCGCTTGTGGAACGATAAGAGAGTTGGCAGCCCTGGACGACCGCATCCGCACCCGAGCGGAACACTGGCGCATTGAACGAATGGCCATTGTCGACCGAAATGTCCTCAGGCTGGCTGTTTACGAATTTCTTCATCAGGACACCCCGGGCACAGTCGTCATTAACGAGGCGCTCGAGATCGCCAGACGCTTTTCCACCTTTGAGGCCACCCAGTTCATTAACGGCATACTCGATGCCATAAAACAGGACCTGGAAAAGGCTGATGGAAAGGAGGCGTCGACGCAAAGGTCGCGAGCGTCCTCAAGCTAGTTTTTATAGAATCAGGTGAGCTAAAATCGAAGGTTAGTCGAGGCTATTGGGAAACACAGTGAGCGAACAGACAAGGGATCTAACCGAGTTTATCAAAGAGGCTTTTGGTTCAAATGCGACGTATGTCCAGGGGCTGCTGGTGCGTTATAAAAGCGATCCTAAGCTTGTCGACGAATCATGGCAAACGTATTTCGGCGATCTGCTCGCAGGCAAAAGCGGAGCCGACACGAACGGTACTGCCCAGGCCGCACAAACTGCTCCAGCTGAGCCGGCGCCCGCCAAACCCGCAAAGCAGCCGGCACCCCTGCAGCTTCCTCCCGATACAGCGTCCAAAGCCATTACTGGGTCGGCGAAAAAGATCGTCGAGAACATGGAGCAGAGCCTTACTGTACCGACTGCGACGAGTTTTCGGAACGTCCCGGTAAAGTTACTCGAGGAAAATCGACGAATAATCAATGAGCACCTCGCGGCCCGAGGCCGCGGAAAGGTCTCATT
>JBHENG010000089.1:0-7407 GCA_046262195.1 Pyrinomonadaceae bacterium
GGCGAGAAATATTACAAGTCCCGCAGGGACGGCTGAAAACACCGATGATTATTGTGTTTCGGACGTCCCTGACGGGACTGGAACCGGATATTGCATATTTCCCAGCGATAAATCGCTGGGCTATTATCATGCGTCCCTGCGGGACTTTTGCGAGTTTTGACACAGCCTCTGAAGCCGGGGGAATGGAAAAGAGGACTTTTCAGACAGCCTCAGGCTTAGTTGACAGTACCCACTTTTCACAGTGACACGGTCATCAAATATTCAGAATGTCGACAAGTTCCTGGACCGCCGCGGCACTCTTGTGCAGGGCCGTGCGTTCGTCATTTGTCAGACTGATCTCAATGATCTGTTCGACTCCATTTTTACCCAGCTTGACCGGCACGCCGACAAAAAGATTGCTGATGCCGTACTCGCCCTCGAGAAAGACGGCGCAGGGCAGTATCTTTTTCTTGTCTTTGAGGATCGCCTCAGCCATCTCCACGGCACCAAGGCTGGGAGCATAATATGCTGAGCCGGTCTTTAAAAGACCTACGATCTCCGCGCCGCCGTTGGCGGTTCGAGTCAGTATGGCGTCTAGCTGATCTTTTGGTAAAAGTTCCGTAACGGGTATACCGGCGCATGTTGAATACCGCGGCAGCGGAACCATCGTGTCACCGTGTCCCCCGAGCACGAAAGCAGTCACGTTCTCGACCGAAACATCCAGTGCCTCAGCCAAAAAACAGCGCATCCTTGCAGAGTCCAGGACGCCGGCCATCCCCATAACACGATTTTTTGGAAAGCCGGAACGGCGAAACGCGACTTGGGTCATCGCGTCCAGCGGATTAGAAACTACAATTATGAAGGCGTTAGGGGAGTATTTAACGATCTCGTCCGTGACCGCCCCGACTATGTCGGAGTTTGTTTTTAGCAGATCGTCGCGGCTCATACCGGGCTTACGCGGAAGCCCGGCCGTGATTATAACGACATCGGAGTTTGCTGTGTCTTCGTATGAGTTAGCGCCGACGAGCTTAACATCAAAGCCGTCGATCGGAGCTGCCTGCGCGAGATCCAGAGACTTACCCTGCGGCGTGCCCTCGACGATGTCCACCAGGACCACATCCGCGAGCTCTTTGCTTGCGATCCAGTGAGCCGCCGTCGCACCCACATTTCCGGCGCCGACAACCGTAACTTTATTTCTTCCAACCATTATTATCCTCTCTTTTGAAAGTCGATTAGCCGATATGCAAATGAAAGGTTATTTTATGACGGCGGGAAAGTTCCCGCAAACAGCGGGCCCTATTTGCGCTGGAAATAGAAAAAGCCCGATGCGCTCTCCCCTTCGCACCGGACTTTTTCGAAATGGCCGTAGGATCTCGCCAACGACCAAACCGTTAATATTTAATAATCCAACACCGGTAAAATAACTTCTTTTCTGAGCTCTATTTCGAACTCGAGGTCCTTGGCGATCTTTACGTCATTGCCGCGCCTCAGAAGTGCCACACTCGTTCCAGCCGCTCCGCCGATGGCGGCTCCGATCAGCGGTCCGCTGCTGGAATCCGACGCCGCACCCGCTGCCGCCCCGGCGGCTATACCGCCTAAAATGCTTAACAGCTTAAAGGTCTGCGATGAGCTTGCCTTGACGGTTGTGATCATCGCCCCGTCGATGTCGCGATCTCCCTGCCGTGTTTTTAGCGTCTCAAAGATCACGTCGAGGTGACCCGAACGCCCGCCGCCCGCGCCTCGCGAAGCGTTCTTAACGCGACCTTGGACCACCGTTCCTTTCGGCAGAACGACAACGCCCGCTCTCTGCACCGGCTTTGTAACGGTCGCGATAAAAGTGTCATTCGCGCTCGCTACCTCTGAGCTGAGCTCGACGTCCATCGTCACCGTAATACGCGTTCCCGCCGGAAGTCGATAAATAGAGTCGGTCTGACCTGATACCAATGTTGAATTTGCAAAGATCAAAAGCGACTGAAGAGTTAATGTCGCGATAGTTGCGAAGCGGTACATCACTGAACCTCCATCTTCGCAGGGCGTGCTGTCCACCCGCGAGTCGATTTGCAAAGGGCGTGCCATGTGCCATTTGTATGCTTAAAAACAAAAAATGCCTTTGAAAACAAGGCATTCTACATTCGATAGGCGTTGCAAGTCGAGCATTTCAGAACCGGTTTCGGGTTACAGGTGCACCATTTAAGGCGTGTTTATTGAAGTATGGGGTGCGCGCCGCCCCTACTGTGGTCGGCCGTGGCTGCGTGGCGTGCGCGGTCGTTGTGATATAGGACCAGATGTTCGCCCTCGTACCTGATAACATTTGCTAGACGATCAAAGTCACGTGTGTGCTCGCCGACGACAAACGCTGAAGGTTCACGTGATAATACAAACCCCGCGGCGTAAATAAATCCGCCCTTGTCGAAGACCGAACCTCTGTACTGCGCCGCGCCAACTGCTATATCCGGCGAGTATTGACCATCACTGTTCTGCTGCCGGTCTGCCTTAGCGATATAGATCGAGTAATCGGCATAGTTCAGTCTGTTCCTGTAGCCGTTCTTTCGGGCCACTGCAAACAAGTCGGTCAGACCTCGGTCAATTGCGTTCAGCACACCGGGTGCCGGGCGATTGACCGCATAAACGTTAGCCCCGCGGGGCGTTCGGGTCGCGATCATAAATTGATCGCCCGTCATTCGACTGGCTTGCGACAGCAATCTCTGATTTTGACCGAACCCAACTTCGGCGAAGCCAAGTACTAGTAAGAAGGAGGCGAAGAGTAGCTTTTTATACATAATGATATCCATCCCGGGAGTATTGCTCGCAAATACCATACCAGCTTATTTTGAGCCGATCTTTGACGTTTTTAGATAATGTGAGTTGGGTTCCGCAGTACCTGGTCCCAGAATCTCAAGTGTAAATAAATGGTTTGTCCGGTGGCCGACATTTAAGAGGAATTCAATATCGTTAGCTTGAAATGTGGGTAATGATGGCCCGCAACGATGTCGAGTTTCATCTGGATCATTGTGCTTGTTTTAGTGTTGACGGCGGTCGGCAGCCTGACCCTATTGTTTATTACTGTAAAGTACTACTGGGGCGAGAGGGGCGCCCCGCCGTTGACGGGTGAGGCCCGTCGGAAACAGAAGGAGATGGAACTTGCCATGCGGGCAAAACAGATAAGCTATAGCGAACAAAATCCGCCAAAGCCCCGCAGCCAAAGCTTCTGGAATAATCGAAAGCGGCAGTGAAACGTGAAACCAACCAGGCTTTGTGAAAGGTGTGGTACTGGGGACGGGAATCGAACCCGTACGCCCCTAAGGGCACAGGATTTTAAGTCCTGGGCGTCTACCAATTCCGCCACCCCAGCACGATTTTAGAGATTAGCATAGATGATTTGGACTTCGCACGCGAAGCACGTGTCAAGCGTACCACCCGCCAGTCTCGCAATTCGTGTATATTGAAAGCGAGAAGCCCACGCTAACACGCGATAGATATGAATGAAGTTGGTTGGATCCTTTGGCTGGTCCTCGGTGTCGTCCTAATAATAGCTGAGATCTTCACGATGGGATTCGTACTTTTATGGTTCGGACTCGGCGCGGTCGCCGCTGCTTTTGTCGGAATAATGGGCGGCGGATTTTTACTTCAATTTCTCGTTTTTGCCGTTGTTTCAGTTGCCCTGACCGCCATGTCTCGCACCATGTTTTCGAGATACTTTGCCCACGGCGAAGGGCAGGTGATGAGATCGGGCGTTGATTCGCTGCCCGGTCAGGTCGGCACCGTAACTATCGCCAGCAAAGGCGCCCTGAATGAAGGCGCTGTAAAGGTATTTGGCTCGACCTGGACTGCGTTTCCGATCGAGGGCGAATCGGCATTGACGGAAGGTGAAAAGGTCGAGGTGGTCGAGGTCAAAGGCTCATCTATCTACGTGCGGCGGGTTACGAATGAGCTGCCGGAATGGCGTAGTTAAAGGAACGGATTTGTCTGTGTTTTAAGAACGGCCGATCAGACCATCTCGGCCGTGTCTTCATCATCCGCCCCCTGGTCCGCCGTGTCGTGAATGCCGCCAAGGTCGATCAGTTCCAGTTTGACACCGTCTTCCGCGGCCTTCGGCAGGCCGTCGCCAATGAATTTCGCAAGTACAACTGTAATATTGTCTTCACCGCCATTGTCGTTCGCAAGTTTGACCAGCCCCGCACAAGCCTTTTGCAGCTCATCGAAATTATCGAGAATGATCCGCTGCATATCGGCCGCACCCACTTTGTTTGACAGGCCGTCACTACATATCAGGAACACATCGTTTTGGCACGGCTGTACACGAGCCGAGACGGGATAGATCTCATTTTGCGCACCCAGCGCCTGTAAGATCACATTTTTGAGCGTGTGGGTCTCGGCCTCTTCGGCTGAGATCTGCTGTGCGTCTATCAGCTGCTGGACGAGCGATTGGTCTTTAGTGATCTGGTAGATCTTGCCCTTTCGAACGAGATAAGCACGGCTGTCCCCGACCTGAATAATATCGGCGGCTTCCGGGGTAACCCCGATTCCGGTGAATGTGGCCCCCATACCCTGAAATTGCGGATCTGTACGACCCTGTTGATGTATGAGTGAGTTCGCAAAGACCGTGGCGTTATAAAGGCGATTGATCAGGAAATGGTCGTTTTCCTCCGGTGTAACGGGCTCATCGGAATCCTCGTCCAGCAGCTTTTCACTGACGGTCTCAACGGCCATTGTACTTGCAACCTCGCCCGCCAGAGCGCCGCCCATCCCGTCCGAGACGGCCATTACAACACCGCTGTCGTCAATTTCAAATCGCTGGCTCTCGATGACGAATTCTCCGTCTTCCTGAGAGCTTGTCCACGCCTTTGCGCCTGAGATGTTGAGCAAAAGATAGTTGTCCTCGTTACCTTTTCGCACCCGTCCGATATGCGAGGTAGCATGTGTCTCAACAGTGAACATATTAAATGTAGTTTTCAAAGTTTAGCGTTTTGTCGCATTTTATCAACTCTAAACTTCGAAATCGATTTTAGCTGAGTGCCTGGTCCAGGTCGGCGAGGATATCTTCAACATCTTCGATGCCAACGGAGATGCGAACGAGACCGTCCGTAATGCCGAGTCTATCACGAGTTTCTTTCGGCACCGACGCGTGGGTCATCGTCGCCGGATGCGAAATGAGGGTTTCAACACCGCCTAAACTTTCGCCTAGGGTGCAGAGTTTTACGCCTTCCAGGACCTTTCTCGCGTTCTCCAGTGAACCGGTCTCAAATGAGACCATGCCGCCGAATCCGGTCTGCTGCCGTTTAGCGAGCTCGTGCTGAGGATGCGAGGTCAGACCAGGGTAATAAACCTTTTGGACTCGCGGATGCTCCTCTAGAAAATTAGCGACTATGCGCCCATTCTTATCGTGAGCCTCCATGCGTACCGCCAGAGTCTTCGTTCCCCGCAGGACGAGAAATGAGTCGAAAGGCGACAATATTGCGCCGATGCTGTTCTGGACGAAGCCGATCCATTCCGCGTCCCTCTCATCGTTAAGAGCTACAAACCCGCCGACACTATCCGAGTGGCCGTTAAGGTATTTGGTCGTCGAATGTACGACTATATCCGCACCCAGATCGATGGGACGCTGAAAGTACGGCGACATGAACGTGTTGTCGCATATAACCTTCGCTCCCCGGCTGTGTGCAAGATCGGAAACCGCCCTGACATCCGTCACCGACATCACAGGGTTCGTCGGTGTTTCGACGAAAACCAGTTTGGTGTTCGGCTTAAAAGATCGTTCCAGATTGGCCACATCGGAGGTATCCGCCAGGTCGAACTCCACACCATAGTCACTGAGAATGCGGTCGAACAGGCGAAATGTCCCCCCATAGGTGTTGTCGCCCAGGATAACGTGATCGCCGGCTTTGACGAGTTTTAGACTCGCATCGGTGGCTGACATCCCCGAGGCGAACGCAAAACCGAATCTTGCGTTCTCGAGCGCCGCGATGTTCTTTTCAAGGGCGGCACGCGTTGGGTTTTGCGTGCGCGCATATTCGTAGCCCTTATGACGTCCCAGACCTTCCTGAGCATATGTCGATGTCTGATAGATCGGAACGCTTACGGCGCCGGTTGCATTGTCAGGTTCGTTGCCTACATGAATAGCAGTCGTTGAAAAGCCCATATAATTAACTGATCACAGCATTTACAATGCTTGATTCTAACGTAATTGGGATGCGCAGGGCTAACCTACGAAGCTTGAGTTCTATGACTCGCGCCGATCACTCCACAATCCTAATAATTTATTATTTACCGTTGAGATGAGAAGGCGAAGAGGAGGCAAATTCCCGGCGAGACTCATAGTCCGAAATGGCTCGTTCGTGCTGCAGGGTGAGACCTATGTCATCCAATCCGTTCAGAAGACAAGATCGGCTAAATTCATCAATGGTGAATGTGCGCTCAAATGAGCAGCCATCACCGACCGTACTTGCCTCCAGGTCGATAGATAACGAGAAAGCCGGGTCGTTCATCGATGCTTCTGCAAGCCGGGCCACGTCGGTACTCTCCAGCATTATGGGCAGCAGACCATTTTTTAGACTGTTATTGTAAAAAATGTCCGCAAAACTTGGAGCGATCACAGCTCGAAAGCCATAGTCCATCAAGCTCCAGGGTGCGTGTTCGCGCGACGAGCCACATCCAAAGTTTGCACCCGTAATAAGAATAGATCCACCGAAATAGCGCGGGTCGTTAAGTAAGAACTTCGGGTCTGGTGTTCCATCCGCTGCATATCGCCAGTCGTAAAACAGAAATTCGCCGTAGCCGCTGCGCTCGATCCGCTTCAAGAATTGCTTAGGGATGATCTGGTCGGTATCGATGTTATCCCGATACAGTGGAACGCACCTGCCAGCGTGTTGTGTGAATTTATCCATCCTGCAGTTTAGTTAATACTGCTCTCTTCTTCGTCCTTAAACTTCCAGTTTCGAACGTCGACGAAATGTCCGGCGATGGCCGCTGCAGCAGCCATCATCGGACTTACAAGGTGCGTTCGGCCGCCACGGCCCTGACGCCCTTCGAAATTACGGTTGCTCGTAGCAGCACATCGTTCGCCGTCTGCGAGAACGTCATCATTCATCGCCAGGCACATCGAGCAGCCTGCATCGCGCCATTCAAAGCCGGCGTCGACGAATGTTTTAGCTAAACCTTCATCCTCAGCTTGTTTCTTGATCTGCATTGAGCCGGGAACGATCATGGCCTTTACAGATGGGCTGACATGATAGCCTCGCGCAACCCGCGCAGCTTCGCGAAGGTCCTCGATCCGTGCATTCGTACATGACCCGATAAAGGCTCTGTCGATGCGGATCTCGTCCATCCTCTGGGTGGGCTGTAGGCCCATATAGGCCAGAGCGCGTTCGAACGCTGAGCGCTGACCATCGCTGCCGGCACTCGACGGATCGGGCACGGTATCCGAAACTG
>JBHENG010000090.1:0-7025 GCA_046262195.1 Pyrinomonadaceae bacterium
CCCTACTTTCAGCAAGCCATCGATAAAGATCCAAATTATGCACTGGCGCATTCCGGCCTGGCGGACACATACGCGTTGCTGAGTGTGTTCGGCGCCGACTCGCCCGCCGCATTAATGCCCCAGGCCAAAACGGCGGCATTGAAGGCGCTGGCCCTCGATAATAACATGGCGGAAGCACATGCATCCCTTGGACAGATCATGTGGTACTACGATTGGGATTTCGCCGGCGCCCAACGGGAGCTTAAGCGTGCAATAGACCTCAACCCCAACTATGCCACGGCGCATCAATGGTACGCAGAGACTCTTTCATCGATCGAACGCCATGATGAAGCCCTCGCGGAGATTCGACGGGCACTCGAGATAGAGCCGGTATCCGTAATCATTAACCGTGTATACGGCGATCTGCTGCTAGATGCTCGCAGGTATGATGAAGCCATCGCTCAATGCAGCAAAACGCTGGAAATGGATCCGAGTTTTGTTACTACTCATAACTGCCTCGGCCGTGCCTATCAAGGAAAAGGGATGTACGATGAGACGATCGCACAGTATATGCAGTTCTCGGGCAGGGTCCCGCTGCCGCCGGAGGAGTTATCACATCTAAAAGAGGTGTACGTGAGGTCTGGGTGGAATGCATTCCTGCAGGAGCGCCTAAAGGTCACATTGGAGAGGGAGAGATCGAAGAAGGTGTATGTGAGTGCCTATACAATTGCCGTCCAGTACGCGCGGCTGAGTAAAAAGGACGAAGCATTCGCCTGGTTGGAAAGATCCTTTGAGGCACGCGATTATCAGATGACGCAGATCAAAGTTCGGCAGGAGTTCGACTCATTACGAGATGATCCGCAGTTTACCGCACTGCTGCGTCGCGTCGGGTTCCCACAATAGATCCATAAAGATCACTTTCTATGAAACGCTGTCCCGAATGCAGGCGAGACTATTACGATGACTCGCTTAGCTACTGCCTGGCGGACGGGACAACCCTGGTGCATGGCCTGTCGGATGATGAAGCCGCAACGGCGATACTTCATGAACCATTATCGGAGCGTACTCAGAAGCCTAAAAACATCGGCTTGCGGCGAGCATGGCTGATCGCTGCCCCGATCGCGTTGCTGTCGGCCGTTGTCGTTGTTTATGCGCTTTTCTTTAGAGCAAGCCCCACTTTTTCCGGCAGCTTCCGTGATGTCAGTTCCCCGGCGTATGAATATTATCTGCGTGGCAAACTCGATGCTCATAGCGAAAACCGTGACCGCAATGAAAAGGCTATTAAGATTCTACAGGACGTTGTTGCAGCCGACCCGAGCTTTGCGCCCGCTTACGCAGAGCTGGCGAGGGCATACAGCATTCAGGCCAATTATCATGCTGCGGACGCCGAGAAGAAAAAGATATACGAAGATGCCAGACTTGCCGTGGAAAAGGCGCTCGCGCTCGATCAAAATCTGGCCGAAGGCCATTTTGTTCGTGCCGCCGTCATGTGGACGCACGTGGAGAGCTTCCCCCACGAACAGGCGATCCAATCACTAAAGCGTGCGATAGCGCTTGAACCGAATCTTCCGGGAGCCCACCACCAGCTCGGCGTCATCTATTTTCATATAGGGATGCTTGATAAGGGGCAGACAGAATTCGAGAAGACACTGTCGATAAATCCGACCGACGCAATGGCCAGGTTTCGCATAGGCCTCATACACTCGCACCGTGCGGAGTACGAGCGGGCACTTGCGATCTTTAAGACGGTCCCACGTGAAGTAAATCCACAGGTTTTTGACCGCTCCCTTGCGACTGTTCTATTCCAGCTAGGTAGAACTGAGGAAGCTTCGAAGATCGTAGACGATTTTCTTGCGAAATCGTCCGACGAGGGCGGCAATGTGACGAGCGTCAAGGCCATGCTGCTCGCAAAAGCAGGGAAGGAACGCGAGGCTGAGGAGTCGATAAAGCGGGCGATCGAGATCGGCCAGAGCTTTCAGCATTTTCATCACACTACGTACAATATCGCCTCTGCATATGCATTATTAGGCAAACCAGAAGAGGCGTTGAAATGGCTTGAGTTCACGGCTGATGACGGATTTCCCTGTTACCTGCTGTTCGAAAATGACGCAAACCTAAATAGTCTAAGAAAGGACCAGCGGTTCATTAACTTTATGACGAAAATGAAGCAGCAATGGGAGCATTACCAGGCGAGCTTGTGATGTAGTACTTTTTGCACAGACATGAAACGCTGCCCAAAATGCCGACAAGATTATTACGATGACGATAGGAGGAACCATTATGACATTCGTGAAAAGACCATTGGGTATAACGATTTTGGCTGGTCTGAACTTCATAGGCGCCGCGTTCGAAGCGGTTCTATTCATTCTGGCGGTTGCCGCTCCTGAAACCCTGCGCTCCCTGATATCGGCGCTTTCTCCGCAGGGGGCAGGGCCTGACGAGATTCTCAATCTGGGCCCTATGCTGGCAGTCTATTTCGCCGTTATGGCAATAGTGACTGGGCTTATCGGATATGGCCTTTGGACACTTAGAAACTGGGCACGCATTATCACGATGATCATCGCCGGGCTCTCTTTGGTAGGTATGGTGGTCAGCCTTGTACAGGTAGGTGGCGCGATAAACTTAACCACAATAATCTTGGGTTTGGTGAGGATCGGGTTGTGCGTACTGATCCTATGGTACCTCTGGAAACCCGACATTCGCGACGCGTTTCGAAAGCGCGGCGCCATAAACGCTTAATAGGCTTCTCATCCTATGAAACGCTGCCCCGAATGCCGACGCGATTACTACGACGAGACGTTGCTGTACTGTCTCGATGACGGCAGTTCGCTGCTTGAGGGGCCGGCGATGACGGACGAGCCTGCGACGGCAATCCTCTCGGGGTCATCCACAGGAGAAGACAAGACATCACTCATCGAACCCTCGGCGCGCTCAGAAACGGCGGCGGATAGATCAACTCAGGATGCGGACTCGAGTTCCAGCACGAGTTGGATCAAAGGGCATAAGGCCGCAATAGCACTGGCCGTCCTTGCTGTTGCAATCATACTGGGTGGTTACGCCATTTACCGGTTTGTTATCACGAGGCCTGCGGGAAGTGCAATATCGTTTCAGAATGCGAAGCTGACGCGGCTTACCACGACGGGCAAGGCGTCGGACGCGGCCATCTCCCCAGACGGGAAATTCGTCGCGCACGTCAAGAGTGACGCCGGACAGCGGAGCCTCTGGCTGCGGCAGGTGGTGACCACCAGCGACACGCAGATCGTCCCGCCCTCCGAGCAGAGCTATTACGGAATAACCTTCTCGAAAGACGGCGACTACATCTATTACGTCTTAGGCGAGCCCAATAATCCCGCGACGCGCACGCTCTACCAGGTGTCCGTGCTCGGCGGCGCTTCGCGAAAGGTGATCGAGAACGTCAATTCTCCCGTCTCACTCTCGCCGGACGGGGCGCGGCTGGCGTTTATGCGTGGCAGCGCGACGCAAGCAAGTTCTTCAGATCGGACCGCGCTGATCGTGGCGAACGTGGACGGGACTGGCGAGAGAGAGGTCGCCGTTCGGAAGCTGCTCAATGGTGCCTACAGCAACGGCGGGCCATCGTGGTCGCCTGACGGGAAACGGCTGGCCTCTTCGGTCACGGTCGGACCTCCTAGCGAGGCCGTAGGGGGAAATATTGTGGTTGAAGTGCAGGTCGAAAACGGAGTAGAGAGGCCAATCACTTCCGAAAAATGGCCACCGAGCGCCGGACTGGGAACGGGAGGGGTCGCCTGGCTCGCGGACGGAAGCGGCCTCGTCGTAATTGCGCCCGATCGGGGTACGTTTTCAATTCAACTTTGGCATATCTCTTACCCGGGTGGCGAGGTGCGTAAGATCACCAACGACCTGAATAACTATAACCGGCTGAGCCTGACCGCCGATTCGAGCGCGCTGGTCACAGTCCAGACCGAGGGCGAAATGAACCTCTGGGTTGCGCCGCAAGGAGACGCGGGCCGCGTGAAGCAGATCTCCTCGGGCAGGTCTGATGGGCAGTTTGGTCTGTCGTGGATGCCTGGCGGTAAAATAGTTTACACGTCACGAGGAAGCGGTTTTAGTGATATCTCGAGCATAGAGCAGGATGGAAAAAATCAGAAGCAGTTGACGGCCAACGGGAGCACTAACTTATACCCGTGGGCCACAGCCGATGGCCGTTACATTATCTTCACGTCCACGCGAGCGCGATCCACAAGGAGCATCTGGCGTATGGATCCGGATGGCGGCAATCTCAAACAACTGACCGAAGGGCCGGGAGATGTATTCCCGCAATCTTCGCCCGACGGTCGCTGGGTGGTTTTCGTTTCCACGCGCTCCGGCTTCGTCAGGGTCTGGAAAGTACCGATCGACGGCGGTGATCCCGTGCGGTTGACCGATAAATGGACACAGAACCCGACCGTGTCGCCAGACGGTAGCCTGATCGCCTGCTTCTACCGCGAGGATCAGCCGAACGCGCCCGTCAAGGTCGCCATCATCCCCTTCGCGGGCGGCGAACCCGTCAAGGTGCTCGACATTCCGCACACGGTCAACGGCCCCGCCGGTCTGCGCTGGACGCCGGACGGGCGCGCCCTGAGGTTCGTAGATACGACGGGCGGCGTCTCGAACATCTGGTCGCTGCCCCTCGATGGCGGACCACCAAAACAATTGACCGCTTTTGAGGACGATCAGATCTTCTGGTTTGACTACTCTCGCGACGGCCGCCAGCTTGCACTCTCCCGCGGCACGCAGACGAGCGATGTGGTTTTGATCAAGGATTTCAAATGAAACGCTGCCCCGAATGCCGACGCGATTATTACGACGAGACTTTGCTTTACTGTCTCGACGACGGCAGCGCCTTACTTGAGGGGCCCGCGACGACAGACGAGCCGGCGACGGCGATCTTGTCAGAACCGGGAGATGTAGCGACGGGGGTCGTAGATACCGAAGGACCGACGCGGACAATCGGGCCGTCTGACACCGCACAACGCGGTCCTTCACCTTCGAAGACCTCTGAGAAGACCGCCGTGGAATTAGCAGCCGGAAGGAAGAAACTCATAGCTGGTTCGCTGGGTATTTTGTTAGTCGTTCTTTTAGGTTTCGGCGGCTACTGGCTTTATGGCGAGCGGGCGGCAAAGCCGATCGACTCGATAGCGGTCCTGCCGTTTGTAAACAAAAGCGGCAATCCGGATTCGGAATATCTTTCGGACGGTCTGGCGGAGTCACTTATATATCGCTTGTCGCAGCTGCCCGATCTGAAGGTCAGCCCTCCAAGTACCGTGATGCAGTATAAAGGGCGGGATATTGATCCGATAAAGGTCGGTAAGGAACTGGGCGTAAGCGCCGTCGTTTCGGGCCGAATAGTCCAGCGCGACGGCAACCTGACGATCAGCGCCGATCTGATAGACATTCGTCAAAACAAGATCTTGTGGGGCGAGCAATACGATCGCAAGATGTCCGACCTTTTGGCCACTCAGCGTGAGATCGCACGCGAAATTGTCAGCAATTTGAAGCTCAAGGTTTCCGGCAACGAGCGAAGCCTGGCCAAGCACTACACCGACAACAACGAGGCTTACCAGCTCTATCTCAAGGCACGTTTTCACTGGAACAAGCGGGCCGTCGAAGGGAACCGAAAAGCCATCGAATATCTGAATCAGGCGATCGAAAAGGACCCTGGCTTTGCGCTGGCGTACGCCGGGCTTGCCGATGCTTACTCGGTACCGTCCAGTCAGATGGCTCCGGATGACGCAATGCCAATGGCAAAAGCGGCTGCCACGCGTGCTCTCGAACTAGACGACACGCTCGCCGAGGCTCATACATCGATGGGCCGTGTTCTGGCAGCTTACGACTGGAACTGGGCCCGCGCGGACCAGGAATTCAAGCGGGCGATCGAGTTGAATCCGCGTTACGCGCTGGCGCATTCGTGGTACGGCTCATATTTGGCCGCCGTCGGCCGCCTGGATGCGTCTGTGGCTGAGAAAAAGCTTGCCTTAGAGCTTGATCCGCTTTCACCGATCGCAGTTTTTGACTTGGGCCAGTCCTTGTTCTGGTCGCGTGACTACAAAGGGGCGATCGAGCAATTTCAAAAGGCGATAGAGCTGGACCCCGATCTGCCGCCGGCCTATCTATATACGCTTTTAGCGTTGGGTCAAATGGGTCGATACGAGGATGCGATCGAGTTATTTCAAAAAATGCCGTTAAAACAAGGCAACGAGTGGGGTTCTTCCGTAGCTGCAGTCGCCCATATCTACGCGATCACGGGCCGCAAGCAGGAGGCTCGCACGCTGCTCGCACAAATTCAAGACGCCGAAAAAAGCCAGTACATACCGGCGCCAAGCATCGCCTATGTTTACTCTGGGCTGGGAGAAAGGGACCAGGCCTTTGCGTGGATGGAAAAGGGATTCAAGCAACGGGCCTTTCATCTGCAATGGCTCAAGGTGGATCCGAGATGGGACGAGCTACGCTCCGACCCTCGTTTCGCCGATCTTGAGCGACGAGTGGGCTTGCCGCAATAAATCGTTAAGGTCAAACAAATGAAGCAGTGCCCTGAGTGCAAGCAAACTTACCTCGACGAGACTCTGAATTACTGTCTCGACGATGGCAGTGCGCTGCTTAAGGGGCCGGCGATGACGGACGAGCCTGCGACGGCGATTTTGCCCGTGGCGGCCGCGCGGGGCGACGCATCGGTACGCCATGAATTCGCTTCCGCAAGATCCGGCCGCCGATCGAAAGCGTTGGACTCATTAGCTGTCTTGCCGCTGGAGAATGCCGGCAGCGATCCTGAAATGGAGTACCTCAGCGACGGCATCACTGAAAGCATAATCAACAATCTTTCACAGCTGCCAAAGTTGAAAGTGATCGCGCGGAGCACCGTCTTTCGGTACAAGGGGACGCAACTTGATGCGCACATCGTCGGCGCGGCTCTGGGACTGCTGGTCACCCTTGGGTCGGGGCCGGCGAGCGGGGCGGCTCCTGCCTCTCACCAACCGGGTCTGCGGGCTGTGCGGGCGGCGGCGGCTGTAGGCGAGGAGTGCCCACCGAAC
>JBHENG010000091.1:0-6919 GCA_046262195.1 Pyrinomonadaceae bacterium
CGAGCTGTGCAGGTGCCGATCGGCATTCCGGAAGCGAGGCCTTTAGCAAGGCAAATGATGTCGGCTTTTATCCCGTCATAATGATCCAGCGCGAACATCTTTCCGGTGCGCCCCATTCCCGACTGGACCTCGTCGATGATCAGCATGATGCCGTGCTCATCGCAGATCCGACGCAGCTCTTTAACAAAAGCTTTCGGGGCCGGGACGTAACCGCCCTCGCCCTGCACCACCTCGAGCACGATGCCGGCGACCTCTTCCGGAGGGGTAGTCGTATGAAATAGTTTCTTTTCGATCCAGTTGACGACGTCGCGTGTTACGGTCGCCTCGTCAGTAGGCTGTTCTGTAACAAAATGGCGAAACTTGTTCGGATATGGAATATGCACGACATCAAGTGCCTGGCGCATAAAGCCAAGCCTCTGCGCTTTTTTTGAGCTCGTGAGGCTCAGGGCGCCTAAAGTCCTGCCGTGGAAAGAGCCATAAAATGAAATGAACTTTTGGCGGCGCGTGTGATACATCGCGACCTTTAGTGCCGTCTCGACGGCCTCGGCACCGCTATTCGCAAAGTGTGTCTTTGTCGGGCCCTCGATCGGGCAGATCGCATCGAGCTTTTTGCCAAGCTCGGGCATATGGCGGTAGAAAAAGTCCGTTCCGCAAAGGTGGATAAGCTCCGAAGCCTGTTTCTGAATGGCTGCAACGATCTCCGGATGGCAATGGCCGGTGGAACAAACGGCCACGCCCGCATTGCAATCGAGAAATACATTTCCGTCCGGGTCCGTTATCCAAACTCCGGCTGCGTGGTCCGCGACCAATTTGTAATCGGGCCGCGGATAACTAGGCGTGACGTACTTGGCATCGGCCGCGATGATCTCACGCGAGCGCGGCCCCGGAAGCTCGGTCTTAATGATGGGACGCTGCAGTTTTGATGATGGTGTCATGATGATTACTCCAATCGTAAATGTGCTCAGGAAACTATTCGCGAAACGGAATGGTAGACGATCCAAACCTCTTCTTCTTCCAGCATGGCCATGAGGAAACTTCGGACGCTGGTGAGGTAATTATCTAACTCGTGTCGATCTTCCGCGATGGAGATATCCCAGTTGAAGTCGCAAAACAAGACCCGGATAGAATCCTGAACGAGTTCGCCACCGGTTGCGGTTGAATATAGACCCGCAAACGGGGTGGTAAAGGTCGACCCCCCACGAGCGAAGGCGAATTCCTCAGCCAGCCAATCCAGTGCTGACTGATAGGCTAGATGATCAGACCGTACGGGCAGGAATATCTCAACCCGGGTTCTGTTTTCCGTTGGCATTCAGGTTCTCCAAAAACTTTGCGGCTCGTTCCGAAAAACTGCGCATGCGTTCTCGCTGAACTTCCTTCGGATGCTCCTTTGGATATGGATGCCTATATTTAACTGGCTTCCCGTTGGAATCTGTTTCCTGCTTTGATTTGTCTTGAGTATTGTTCATTTCCAGTTCCTCAATGAAAAAATACGTGCCGAGTAGAAACGAACGCAGGATCAGTCGCCGGCGAAGAGATTAGCTCGTTGATTGATGGGACGGAGTTTTGCAACGCATCGAGAGGTCATAAAGATGACCGTAATATAGCAGAAGTCACTCACCGATTCAAAAATCCGGTTCCAGAGGTAAATTGCGGACGTTGATAGAGCGGAATCAAAGTGAAAGAATACCTATATGCCTAAGCGGATACCTTACATGATACATCCGGGCGAAATATTGCTCGACGAATTTCTCATTCCGCTCGGAGTATCTCAGTATCGTCTTGCAGCCGATATCACGGTTCCTCCCCGGCGAATAAATGAGATCGTATTGGGAAAGCGTTCGATCACTCCGGATACGGCTTTGCGGCTGTCGCGATACTTCGGTCTTTCAGAAACGTTTTGGATCAATTTACAATCCCGATTTGACCTTGAGTCTGAAAAGGACAAACTTGCCGACCGTTTGGACAAGGAAGTCAGAATTTTGCAGGCAGCCTAGAATCTTATGCAAAACGCAAAAAGGCATACGAATCGCCTAATAAACGAATCGAGCCCCTATCTCTTACAGCACGCGCACAATCCTGTGGACTGGTATCCATGGGGTGCGGAGGCATTTGAGCAGGCCAAAGCGGAAGACAAGCCTGTGCTCGTGAGCATCGGTTACTCGGCGTGTCACTGGTGTCACGTTATGGAGCACGAGTCGTTTGAGGACGAAGTCACGGCGGCCATAATGAACGAGAACTTTGTGAACATAAAGGTCGATATGGAAGAGAGGCCGGACGTCGACCAGATCTACATGAATTTTGTTCAGCTGACAACCGGGCGCGGCGGGTGGCCGATGAATGTTTTCCTTACTTCCGACAAGCGACCGTTCTATGGGGGCACGTACTTTCCGCCTTCGCCTCGTTATGGGATGCTGTCCTGGCCACAGATATTGATGAGCATTTCAGAGGCCTACCGCGAACGTCGCGATGAGCTGGAAAATTCGGCGAACGACATCGTCGGCGAGCTGCGGCGCCTGAGCATTTCTGACGCACCGTCCGGGTCGCTAACGACCGAGCTGCTTGACTCAGCGTTTGCGAACTTCTCCAGAACCTTCGACCAAGCAAACGGAGGATTTGGCGGGGCGCCGAAATTTCCACCGGCCATGTCATTGGAGTTTCTGCTCAGGTACCATCAGCGGACCGGCGATGAGCGGGCACTGGCCATTGTCCGTCACACCTGCGACAAAATAGCGAGAGGCGGGATCTATGACCAGCTCGGCGGCGGCTTTCACCGGTATTCGGTCGACGCAGTATGGCTGGTCCCGCATTTTGAAAAGATGCTTTACGACAATGCTCAGCTTATCCGCCTTTATTTGCACGTTTTCCAGGTTACGGGTGACGAGTTTTATAGACGAATAGCGGTCGAGACCCTTGAATATGTGCGGCGAGAGATGACGGACGCGTCGGGAGGGTTTTACTCGACACAGGATGCCGACAGCGAGGGCGAAGAAGGGAAATTCTTTGTCTGGACACCGGAGGAGATCGTCGATGGTCTCGGCGAGGATGAAGCACGGATATTTAACTTCTATTACGACCTTTCGGAAAAGGGAAACTTTGAATGGAAGAACATTCTTAACGTCAATCACCCCCCCGAGGCGGCAGCCAAGGCTCTGAAAATCGATGAGGCCGAACTGCATCGCGCACTCGAACGAGGGCGTAAGATCCTGTTTGAAAAGCGCGAGAGCAGGATCAAGCCCGGCAGGGATGAAAAGGTCCTGACAGCGTGGAACGGCTTGATGCTGGCCGCTTTTGCCGACGCTGCCGGCGTGCTTGGCGATAGGGGCTATTTGGACATGGCCAAAAACAATGCCGAGTTCATTCTCACCCAGATGACCCGGGACGGCCGGCTGCTTCGAACCTGGAAACAGGGCACTGCCAAGCTCAATGGCTACCTCGAAGATTATGCAAACACCGCGGACGGTTTAATCCAGCTCTTTCAGGTGTCCGGCGAAACCAGATACTTCACAGAAGCGAGGCGGCTGGCCGATATGATGATCACAGAGTTTTGGGATGAAGAGAGCGGCGGTTTTTACTTTACGTCGAACGACCATGAGGAGCTGATCGTCCGCAACAAAGACTTTTATGACAACGCGACACCCTCGGGGAACTCAGTTGCGGCCGATGTGCTGTTGAGGCTCGCAAAACTGACAGCGGACGACAGGTACGAACGCTTTGCCGTGACGGTCCTTAAACTCGCGGCTGCGCAGATCAGGCGTCATCCGGGGGGATTTGGGCGGACCTTATCTGCGATGGAGTTTTATCTTGGCAGGACGAAAGAGATCGCGGTGGTGGGTCCCCGTGGGACGGAGGTCGAGCGTGCGGTTTTTGAAAAGTACCTGCCGTATTCGGTTGTGGTGCTATCTGATCGGCCGGATCGCGACGCGGAGGCTGTGCCGCTATTGAAAGAGCGATCACCCATGGACGGGAAGGCGACGGTCTACGTTTGCGAGGACTTCGTCTGCCAGCGCCCGGTGACGGACGTGAAGGAGCTGGAAGCTCAGCTCACCTGACACTTTAGCCGTGTCGCCCACAAAAAAAGACCGCCCGCCTAAGCGAGCGATCATCTGAATAGACTGTTTCCCGAGCGTTACGGGGTCTTTTTAGCGTTAGCGTTAGCCGTGTTGCCATTGGCCGGTCGAACCGCATTCGCCACCGTGTTGGCTGCATTAGCTGCCATGTTCGAAACGGTGTTGACCGCGTTACCCACTGAGGTATTGCCAGTATTGGCATTCATGACCACGGCGTTGGTATTGTGATTTGCATTCGCGTTGGCGTTCCTGTTCGCGTTATTAGCATTATTGGTCGCGGTGTCGCCGCAAGCCATTCCTAAGGCACCTATCGCAAGGACTGCGGAAAGCGCAATTACTTTTTTCATACTGAAATGATTCTCCTGTCTTTTCAAAGATTAGATCTAGTTTCCAAAAGTCCGTGTTGCCACAGCCTTTGTCCCAAGTCTTGCTATTTAGGAACACACGACAATATAGAGACGGTTCATAAATAAGTCAACTAGATAATTAAAAAATTTACTCGGGACATTATCGCGTCAATGGCAGCTATTCGATCACGCGAAAATAGAAAAAGCCCGTCCGAAGACAGGCCTTTTTAAGTCAAAAACGATCAGATCCCTTACGGGGTTCGGGTCGCACGTGCGTTGGCATTGGCTGCCGGGGCCGAAGTGGTGTTAGCCGGACGTGTGTTGCCGGTGGTGGTGTTGCCGCCGGTGCTGTTACCCGAAGTGGTATTCGACGGCGATGTACTGGTCATCGGGGTCGACATCGGGGTAGCCGGTGCCATTGTGGTGTTGGTGCTGTTAACATTGGTGCGGTTAGCGTTGTTAGCGTTGTTTGTCGCCGCGTCGCCGCATGCCATGCCGAGAGCGCTGAGACCGAGAACGGTCGAAAGTGCAATTACCTTTTTCATTTTAAATAAGACTCCTATCTTTCTCAAAGAATTTATAACCTGTTTCCAGATCCCCGGCTGATCAGACACAGCCGTTTGCAGTCGAACTCTTTCTTATTCGAAGCAATCGTCAATATAGTGATCGGGAAGGTAATAGTCAACCCGAAAATCAGCAAAAAATGCCCTTTTTCACATTTATTTTGAACATTTTTTTACAATTTTCAGCCTTATTTTTCGGCATGCCCGTCTTTGCTGGGGATAAATAAAATCTTGACTTGGTTTCGAGTTAACCGTTATCTTCGAAAGTGACGCCAAATAATGGTTTATCTCCCTTCCTTTTCAAGGCGATCCCCGAAAAAATGCCCTCCGACAACACCAGACAGACATCGCGTTTTTCATATTTAATAGTCGCCTCGTCCCTCGCGGCAGTGGCTATGACGGTCATGCTGGCAATGTCCGACGCCGATCTCGAGACAAAGACGCGGGGATTTTCGGCGATCGTTGTGGTTCTGATCATCGTATGTCTGAGCTTGTTCCTATTGAACCGAAAAAGACCCGGGGATACATACACTCTCGGCATATCTGACGACGCGGCGGACAGAAGTCTCGCCGCTCTGGATGAAGCACATGAATTTTTCAGCGGATCATTGAATAATGGCGATGCGTTTCGGCTGATCGTCAGCAAGGCCCGCGAGCTCTGGCCGGTAGCTTCAGCCGTATTTTACGAGCTGGACCCGACCCGCACCCGTCTGGTTCAGGCCCAGTCTACCGGCGCCCAGACAGCCGCCGATGACACAAACCGCCGGCACCTGGCTGAGCGATGTTTTCTTAGCGCCGCTCTGGAGTCCGACGAGGCATCGGCCGCGATCCCGCTCACTCGCGCGTCTCAGATGTTTGGCGTTCTGCAATTGTATTTCGACTGCGATTTTCAAACCGACGGGCTTGAACCGGTCCTTGCGGACGCGTTCGGACTAAGAGCCGGTCAGCTGCTGCTGAGCTCGATGGCCGTGGAGCGAAGCAAGACGAATGCAATGACGGACCCGATCACGGATCTGCCCAACGAGCGCGCATTCTATCTCGTGCTTGAGAGCCAGATCGCCGAGACGCAGCGCAACCCCGAGGAGCGCCCGCTCGCTATCCTCGCCATCGATATACGGGATTTTGACGATCACAATCAAAAGCTTGGCCATGCAGAAGGTGACCGGCTGCTCAGTTTTGCGGCCAGCGTGATCAAAGACAATTTGCGCCAGATGGACTTTCTGGCACGCTCGACCAATGACGAATTCCTTGTCATCCTGCCGACGGCGACCCTCGCGGTCGCTCATGAAGTGACAGAACGCATCGACGCCGGATTGATGGCCGAGAATGCCTTTGACCGGAGTGACGCGCGGCCATGTCTGGACTTTAATTACGGGACGGCGGCGTTCGGCGTGGATGGGGAAACGTGCGATCAGCTCGTCCGAGCCGCCCGGGTAAGAAAGAACCAGGCCAAGTCCGCTCAAAACCCAAATGTGCTGTGGTTTGGAAAAGACCTGGTTGGCTGAACTTTTTTCGTTCCCAATTGCAGTGAAACTTAGAACTCTGCTCTAAGTTTTGGAGACACGATGGGGGTAGATTGGACACATGGCAAAGGTTCAAAGTTCAACGTTCAAAAGGTTCAACTACGGATTGAGGAGGCTTAAGCGAATACGAGCCGTCCTTTTGGTTCTGGTATAGGACGTCCGAGGTCTTTCGCCGTTTCGATCCACTCATCGATGATGATCTCGGCGTTGGCGAGTGCTTCCTGGTATGTGTTTCCGTCGGCCGCGCAGCCGGCGAGCTCAGGAACCTCGGCGACAAAAGCGTTATCGTCATCACTCCAAAAAATGATTATTTCGTATTTACTCACCATCGGCTCCTAACCGGTACTTCAGAATTATATTACGAACCTGCTTCACCTGGTAAGCCTTTGCGTTGTGCCCCCGCAGCTGTAGGTTAAGGA
>JBHENG010000092.1:0-6750 GCA_046262195.1 Pyrinomonadaceae bacterium
GCGCGCGTCCAAGCTCGCGCTTGTTGAGCTTTTTGATGATGTCCTTGACCTGTTTGCAATCTTGGGCCGTCCGTACAAACGACAGGGCGATGTAATCAACGTTCTGCTCTATTGCCCATTGAAGATCGTCATGGTCCTTCTCCGTCATGGACGGGATGGGTAAAGCCGTATTCGGCAGGTTTATTCCCTTCCGTTCGCTAAGAATGCCCCCCGTGACAACGCGCGAAGTGACGTCCTGTCCTGACGTCGACTCGACCATCAGCTCGATCGCGCCATCGTCGATGAGAATGCGAGCGCCGGGCTCGACCACCTCAGACAATCTGTCGAAATTAGTGCTTACTTCGTGTGCATTACCCTCTACATCACGGCCGGTTATAACAAATCGTCCGCCTTCCTTTATCTCGACGGGAACACCACCGGTCAGGGTTCGCGTGCGTATCTTAGGCCCGGAAAGGTCAACCAGTATTGACAGCGGTTTATCCAGAGCCTGCGCGGCGGCCCGGGCCATTTTTATTGTTTCCTGATGCTCCTCGCGGGTTCCGTGTGACATGTTGATACGCGCGGCGTTGAGACCGTTGTGGATCATGATCTCGATTATCGATTGTTCGTTCGATGAGGGCCCGAGCGTTGCCAGGATCTTCGCTTTTCGCATTGCTTTTGAAATCTTAGCCTATTGGGTGTTGCTTATGAAACGGGCCCCCTGCAGCTCACGCCATTTCGCAAGATAGCTGCAGACCGCGGCAATGAAGGTCGAGTGGGACCACGTCAAAGGGGACACGGAGCGCGGTGCACCACTAAACGGATCAATTTGTTCCGCCAGCACACCGGACGTCAACGCCCGCTGTGTCGTCCATTCGAGAAAGGGAAGTGCCTTTTCCAGATCTGACCTCGTTCGTGCGATGGCGATGTAGTATTCGGCAAGCCAAAGAGTTGTGATTATCCACGGGTTAGGCGGAGCATCTATTCCCGAACGCATATAGTTGTCATCTTCAAAACGAGCAATACCGCCGAGAGAGCTCACGGTCCGAAGTTTTGCTTCGACGGCCGCCATGGTGCTTTTCACCCGCTCATCATGGGGTGGAAAACACCCGAAATAAAAAACACCGAATAGGGAAGCATCGATCGTCGTGTCCGCTTGCATGGTGTCATCAGCGTCGACAAGCAGTCCTCGCAGAAAACGCCCCAGCTCCACGCTATACAGGTGCTCGTCCATCGCGGCTGTCACCTCATCCGCGCCAGCCGCATATCTTTCGGCGCGCGCCGGGTCTTCAAATCGAACGGCAAATTCTGCCGCCGCACGCAGCCCCGCCACGACCGTTGCGCACGTAAAAGCGTGGATCCCAAACCGGTCTTCCCACAGGTTCCAGCTTGGCATCGGCAATCCAGTTGCGGGATCTCTGAATTCCGCAAGAAAGTCGGCACATCTGACAATCAGTTCGCTATATTGTTCCGTTTCAGGCAGAGTCGCGGCCCGCCGGTAATGCTCCCATGCCGACCAAATTACAAGTGCGGTCTCGTCTTCCTGAATGGGGTCTAGCCGTACCTTCCGTTTATTGTCCCACCAGGCGTGCCATCCCGAGCCTAGGGATCCGTCCGGGTTGTATTTCTGAAGGAAATATCCGCGTCTATGCACAATTCGTTGGCAGAGTTCTAAGAACTTTACCGAGAACTCCGGATAACCCGCGGTATCTAATGCATTGGCTACAAATGCACCGTCACGAGGCCATAGATAGCTGTAATGATCGGTGGCCCTTTCCGTCACGTCGTGATCGGTCGCGGCAATAATCGCCCCACCCCGATCTACCTGGGACCGAACTATCAGCAAACTACGTTCATATAATTCGAGGACTTCTAGTGGAAGGGCGGAATCCGCGATCACGGCTGTCGACACCCATGAGCGATCGGCCGCCCCCGCCTGGGCGATGTATTCCTCTGGGCCATGATCAATGATCTTCTCGTTCAAAGCTGCGACTTCAAGGTGCGTCGTACCGGCAGCTATCCAATAAAAGATCTGCTGCTCAGCGCCCGCGCCTATTGTGAGGTTCACTGCGATGGTCGAGTCAACGGACCCCTCGGTTATGGCTCCGCCATGGAGTTCGCCGTCCTCGGCGTCACGCCATGTCCCTTCGCTTTCCCGGAAAGCTTTTCGCCCAGTGGCAAAGGAGTTGAATGGCGGAACCGTGTTGATCAGAAAATACCGGTGCTTTTTGTAATGAATGAGTGAAAACGTGTCGGGGTCGAAATAAGCGGTGTCTCCCACCTTGTTTTCGTAGAGCCGGAAATCATGATGCAGGAAAAGTCTTACTTCACGGTCGTATGAGGCCAGGTCACGAACGACAATGCGACGAAGGTAAATGTTGTCCGTGCCGTGGACAGCGTCATTGCACCTGATCTGGAGCCCCAGTTTTTCGTTTGTCAGAGTTACGTTCGTGACCAGTGCGCCCGGCACGTACCGCAGGTTGCGCTTCCAGTCGTCCGTAAAGACCCAGGAAAACAACCCCTCGGCCCAAGCCCCGAATCGAAACGGAAAACCCTCCGTATGATTCTCTTGCCCTACATGCGGGAAATAAATATCGCGGATCTGATATTTATCATCGAAATTGACGAGCAGGCTGCCGTTCCCGACGGGAATGTCTCTCATTTCCGTTATTCGGCCCGAATCGCCTGTTCCACCGCGGCATCCAGTTCCTTTTGGATATCTGAGTTAAAACCCGCGATCTTTGCGATCATGCGCCCCTGCCGGTCGAAAACTGCGGTTTGCGGTATTTCGCTGCGCTGCGAAAAGATGAACTGCGTAAGGTCGTTATCGGGAAAGGCGATGGTGTAATCGATCTTTGTTTTTTCCACAAAGGAGGCGATCTTGGGGCGATCTTCTTCGCCCCCGACGTTGAGTCCTACAACACGCAGGTTGTCGGTGCCGTACTTGGCGATCAGCGAATTAAGGTGCGGTATCTCGCGGCGGCACGGCTCGCAGTACGTAGCCCAAAAATCGAGTATGACCGCCTTACCCTGGAGGTCGGACAGCTTTTCGACACGCTCGTCCGCGCTCGTCCAGCTCATCTGCTCCATAGGCTTATTCGGCGGCATCGGCAGGTTGGTCGTTGGTCGGTCATTTATCGACACGGGCCTGTTAGAAACCGACACCGGCGCGGCTGCGGGTTGACAGCCGCTGATAAAAAACGCCATACATAAGGAAAAAATGAGGACAACACGCATAAATAGTTATGGTTATGGTAATAGAACAATTGTAAAAAAGAAATGCACCTTGATTTGCAACAATGTCGTTTGTATTTAAGATTGCTAAATGAGCATTTACCCGCCGGGGGTGCAGGAGAAACTTGATTCTCTTCGCAATGATCGCGTCCTGGAAAACCCGGGCGCAGCCGGAAAAGATGCAAGCTTCCTCTGCGGGTCGTACGTCACCTTTTCGATCCAGGTGGATAAAGATGTTGTCACCGATGCGGCTTTCGCCACGAGCGGGTGCGGATACATGATCGCGACGGCGGACCGGCTTGCTAGTTATGTTAAGGGGCGACGGCTCGCCCATCTGCACGGCCTCGACATCTCTCTGCGCGAGACCGAGACGGAGCTGGGCAGCCTTGAAGAATCAAGAAGGCAATGCGTGGACTGCTGCCTTCGAGCCGTTAAAAACGCTTTTGCAGCACACAGAGCACTCCGTGTTCAAGAGTTCGGAGGCGAGAAAGCACTTATCTGTACGTGTTTCGGTGTCACTGAGGACGTGATCGAACTGCAGATCAGGAAAATTTCAGCGCCGACGGTTGAAGAGGTGACGCAGGTCTGTAACGCGGGCGGCGGATGTGGCTCGTGCAGGATGCTGATCCAGGAGTTGATCGATTCTGTGGCTCCAGGTTGAGATCTTGGCGCCCCCTCATATGCTATACTTTACGGATACACGCCGTGTTATTTAGACGGTTATCAAGGATGGGATAGACAGTAGTTGTTGGTCGACAACTGAATTAGTTAAATCATTTTTCCATAATGGACGACCCTGCCAGTTTGCTTCTACTGTTCGCCGCCGAAACTGCTTCACCGGAATCCTCCCCGTCATTCGCGGCATACACTGCATTAAATATTTTTTTGGTAATGATCCTTGTTGCGGCTAACGGATTTTTCGTAGCCGCCGAGTTTGCGTTCGTTGCGGTCCGAAAATCTCGCATCGAGACGCAGGCAAACGAAGGCTCAAAATCCGCGGTGAGATTGTACGCGATTCTGAACAATCTCAACGCTTACTTGTCCGCCTCTCAACTTGGTATCACGCTGGCCTCGCTCGGGCTTGGCTGGGTTGGTGAACCGGCCATCGCTAGCTTGCTTGACCGCATGCTAGGCGGTTCGCTGCCCGAAGCCTCTCTCCACATCGTGTCCTTCATTATCGCGTTTACGATAATTACAAGTCTCCACATCGTGCTCGGCGAACAGGCACCCAAGCTCGTCGGCTTACAGCTCGCCGAAAAGGTCGCGATGGCCACGGCGTTGCCGATGATGATCTTTTACAAGGTCTTCAAGCCATTTATCCATGTTCTCGATTGGCTAAGCGCGAAAGTTGTGAACTTGGTAGGCATTGAGGTCACAAGCGAACATGCCTCAATCTACACCGAGGATGAGATCAGGCAATTGATCAGGATCTCTGAGGAAAGTGGTCACGTTAATAAAGAAGAACGTGCACTGATCAACAAGATATTTGATTTTTCCGAGACTACGGTCAAAGAAGCAATGATCCCGAGAACAGAGATCACCGCGATCTCCGAGACCTGCACTCTAGACGAAATATCGCGCACGTTCGGCGAAAGTGGTTATTCGCGGTTACCTGTTTATCGCGGCTCGTTGGATGATATTGCGGGGGTGATCCACAGCAAGGACCTGGTCGGCTTTATCAACCGCCGCCGCGCCTTCAGACTCGAAAGCATCTTGATCAAGCCTAATTACGTAGTCGACACCGCGCGTTTAGAAGATGTGCTCCGGCAAATGCAAAAGGAAAAGTTTCACTTCGGCTTTGTAGTCGATGAACACGGCGGCGTCGAGGGTATCATCACCCTCGAGGACTTGCTCGAGGAGATTGTCGGTGACATTTCAGACGAACACGACGAAGAGGTCAACGAGCAGATCGCGGAGCAGCCGGATGGTAGTTACGTGCTTGACGGCGGCCTCGCCGTTCGCGACCTGAACAGACGACTGAACACAAACATACCGATATCGGACGGATACACCACGGTCGCCGGCTTCCTTATGGCTGAGTCGGGTCAGATCCTTGCAGAGGGCAACACCGTGCCGTTTAACGGCCACGTCTTCAGGGTCTTAAAGGTACATCAGCGGCGCATCAAGCAGATCAAAATGGAGCGCACCCCGACGCGCACGTCCGAAATGAACAGCAGTAATACCAACATATGAGCTTTATTGAGCAAGTCTGGGCTCGAGAGATACTGGATTCCAGGGGAAATCCGACGATCGAGGCCGAGGTCATTCTTGAAGATGGAACCCAGGGGCGGGCGGCCGTCCCCAGCGGCGCATCGACAGGTGAGAACGAGGCCGTTGAGCTCCGCGACGGTAACGATGCGCGTTATCTGGGGAAAGGCGTCTTAACGGCCGTGACCAATGTTAACGAGACGATCGGGCGCGAGATCGAGGGCCTCGACGCGCTCGATCAGACGCTCATCGACCAGACCATGATCGATCTCGACGGCACCGAAAATAAATCGAAACTGGGCGCCAACGCCATTTTGGCGGTCTCGTTGGCTAACGCGCGTGCCGCCGCGGCATTCCAGGAAATGCCGTTATACCTCTATATTGGCGGCACTAATGCCAAGACGCTGCCCGTGCCGATGATGAACATCCTGAATGGCGGTGCCCATGCGGACAATAATGTCGACTTTCAGGAATTCATGGTATTGCCCGTTGGCGCCGACAGTTTCAGCGAGGCTCTCCGCGTGGGTGCCGAGATCTTTCACAATCTAAAAAGCGTTTTGAAGAAGCGGGGATATTCCACGTGCGTCGGCGATGAGGGCGGTTTTGCGCCAAATCTGAAGTCCAACGAGGAGGCGGTCGAAACGATCCTGGAGGCGATCGCAAACGCGGGTTACACGGCGGGCGATGACGTGATGCTCGGTTTGGATCCCGCAGCGAGTGAATTTTATAAGAACGGAAAATATGTCTTTAAGAAATCCGATAAGCGGGAACTTTCGTCCGCTGAGATGGCGGCCTACTGGACCGAGTGGTGCAGTAAGTATCCGATAATCTCGATAGAAGACGGCATGGCGGAAAATGACTGGGACGGGTGGAAAGATCTGACAAACGCGGTTGGCGAAAGGGTTCAGCTGGTCGGAGACGATCTTTTTGTCACTAACGTAAAGTTTTTGCAGAAAGGCATTACCGAAAAGACCGCTAACTCCATCCTGATAAAAGTAAATCAGATAGGAACATTGACCGAAACACTGGACGCCATCGAGCTCGCACGCACACACAACATGACCGTGGTGATCTCACATCGATCTGGTGAGACGGAGGACTCATTTATTGCCGACCTTGCCGTTGCAACTAATGCGGGCCAGATAAAGACCGGCAGTCTTTGCAGATCGGACCGGATCGCAAAGTACAATCAGCTGCTTCGTATCGAGGAGGACCTGGGAGACTCTGCCAGATATCCTGGACGCCGGGCCTTTTATCAGATCGACAGATGAAATCGTCAGTCGCTTACGGCTAAGCCTTCAAACCATCTAACCATGCCATGGCCAACTA
>JBHENG010000093.1:0-6640 GCA_046262195.1 Pyrinomonadaceae bacterium
GTTCAGGCACATCAGGTCTGAGTACCGTCGCGAGGTCAAAGCCGGGCCGGCTGTGTTCGGACAGCAGAACCAAACCGCCAGCGCACGCCTTGACCTTACGGAAGAGTTCTCAGATTTCAAAGAGGTTGACGGTTATACCTTTCCGTACACTTATAAGGTGACATTTACTTCCAATAGTAACTCGCAGTGGTATGAGAACTCCTGGGGTGTGAGGGTGTCAATGTACAGCTATAATCAAAAATTGGCGCCTGATTTCTTTACATTCGACGTTAAGAATTGACGCGTTCTTCATCGATATCACCGAGGCTGTCTGAAAAGTCGTCTTTTCCATTGCCCCCGGCTTCAGAGGTTCCCGAGCCTCTATACTTTGCGGAGAGTCTTCTGACCTGATATGACGCTCTTTGACCTGAGCATCCTCGTAATTATCTTTCTGCTTACGAGCCTGGTTGGCGTGATCACGGGCAGCAATTCACTGATCGCGGTGCCTGCGATGTTTCAGCTCGGCATCGAGCCAAAGACGGCTGTGGCAACTAACATGTTCGGGCTGGTTTTTATGGCCGCGGGCGGGGCCATACCGTTCCTTCGGCAACGGCGGCTCGATGTCGCGAAAACTACACCGCTGATAGTGCTGACTACCATCGGGTCTGCTCTTGGAGCGATGATCGTCGGGTTTATCACAGGCGAGGCGTTGAAGGTGATCGTGACCGTCGCCATGTTCAGCATTGTGCTGTTCACGCTTCTGAGGCCGAGGCAGAAGCAAGCGGAACACTTGACACTTTCACGGGCCTCACGAGTTATCGCCTATCTGCTGGTGTTTGTTCTCGCGATCTACGGGGGCCTGTACAGCGGCGGGTATGTGACGGTTCTGACTGCAACGCTCGTGGCGTTCCTCGGACTGAGCTATTCAGAATCGATCGCTGCGACCAAGCTCGTCAATGTGTTCTCATCTCTGGTCGCGACTCTGGTCTTCATGTGGCAGGGGCTGGTGGACTACCGCCTGGGCCTGCTGATCGGAGCCACAATGTTTGTCGGTGCGTACATCGGCGCGCATTATGCCACTAAGCTCAATGAGCTATGGTTAAAGCGGATCTTCCTCTCTGCGGTGGTTCTGCTGGCGGTGAAGATGGCTTACGACCTGCTACGGGCCTGACTCCGGAGAGCTCGGGTTATCGGCCGGCTTGTTTGCCGCCGGTGTCCTGGCGGCTCCGGGTGTCGGTCGAGGGGTCTTCGGCGGCGGTGTTGCCATTGGTTTCGGCGTTGTATCCGGTACCGGCGTCGGCTGGGTGGCCGTGTTAGCAGGCAACGTTCGGGGGCTTGCAGCTGGCTTGGCCGCTGTATTGGTATTCGCAGGGACCGGCACCAGGATCACGCCACCCTCTGGCGGCATGAACGGGCTCCCGGTGCTCGGATCAATAGTATAAACCTGTCCACCCGGCGGATAATACGGCGGAAGCGGAGCTCCCGCGGGAGGTGCCCCCGGTGGTGGAGCGCCGCCGTTGGCCCAGGCATTATAACCGTCGCCGCCCGGCAGCGTCCCCGGGGGCTGAGCCATCTGTGTAGCCATGATCTCGGCGTCGGTCATTGCGGGTAATCTCGACAAGCTCTCTTCCTGCGCTCCTGTGGCCGGGCCGATCGGCTGCACGGGCAGGCTGCCTACATCAGCCTGCAGCTGTGTCGTCGGATCGGTCTTCTTCACAGACGTCGCGTAGATCAAAGCGACCGCTAGTATCGAAATGCCTACGAGAGCGATAAACGCTGTCTGCCAGACATTTCTGCCTGCCGCAGCCCCTTCCGCCTTTGCCGCGGGTTTGATGCCGCCTGAAAGAAGATCAAGGTCTTCCATAAACGTCGCTATTGTCTGATATCGACGTTCGGGGTCGATCGCCATGGCACTCAAAACTATCGGCTCTATCTCGGGATGAAGGTCTTTACGAAACGCGGATAGCGGGGCGGGCGGTTCGTTGTTTTGCTTTTCGAGAATGGCCGCTGCAGTTGTTCCTTCGTAGGGAACGACGCCGCTGAGCATTTCGTAGAGCGTCACGCCAAGAGCGTAAATATCCGAACGCGCATCGGCAGCCGGAAATGCACTACACTGCTCCGGCGCAAGATATCTCGGGTCCGCGTCGCGAGCAACCTTCATGCGGTCGCCGCCGAACCCGTAAACCTTTATTCGTTCCGAACCCGCCTCGTCGGTAATTACCTGTACCGAGCGGGGGGCAAGGGCGCCATGTATAACGTCTTTACCATGCGCGGCGGCCAGTGCCGTTCCTATCTGCCTTGCTATGGGAAGCGCACGTGACTCATCCATTGCTGGTGCTCCAGCGATAAAGTCGGCAAGGCTGCTGCCCTCCAGAGGCTCGTAAACCGCGTACGAGATACCTTTCGCATCTGTACCAAAATCTGTAATGTTCAGGATGTTCGGGTCTGAAACGGCTGAGGCTGTACGAGCGTTATCGACAAAGCGGCGGACCCAGCGTGCGTCCACCGCAAGTGCGGGCGAAAGTATCTTAACTGTGACCGGCTTGTCGAGGACCTCGTGCCGCCCCGCGTACAGATCACCCGACTCACTCTCAAGCAGGAGGCTCTCGATGCGATATTTATCCGCTACTAATTTCCCTAAAAAATCCGTAATCATCTCAATATTAGAACGTCCCAGTCCGGCCGAAGTTGCAACTAAAGAATAAGTGCAGCAGCCCGGTCTTTCAAGAGAAAGTAGAAAAAAAGACGAGGTCCGCGCGGACCTCGTCTGCGTTAAGCTCGGTATTCCGTTACCGAAGGACGACGAAGACGATGAGCAGGGCAAACAACACCAATGACTCGATCAGAGCCAGGGCGATGATCATCATGGTCTGCACGGTGCCGGCCGCTCCCGGGTTTCGCGCAGCGCCTTCGGCCGCACGGGAACCGACGAGACCCTGACCAATGCCCGCCAAGCCCGCCGCCAAACCAAACCCAATCCCGGCGCCGATCGCCTTTGCAGCCGCTACGGTCGACTCGTTATCAGCGGCACCGCCGCCTGGCTGAGCCATCGCGGCCACTGCCAGCAGCGCAATTGCCAACGACGCGAAAACTACATATTTAAATTTGTTCATTCTTATCTCCTTTTTTTATTTATCAAGAAGACCAATTGTCGGACGCTGCCAATACCTGCGATGGGTATTATTTCGCCTCACTTCCGGTATGCGCTTGATTTCTACTCCGTGGAGTCAAGGCTCCTGTCGCGTGCGGGCATATCTGCTATAAATCGCCGGTAATAATCGCCGCGTCCGCCCGATCTTCGGTTGTCAAACTGAAACTAAGCCAATGCATGTACCGCTGCCGGCTCGCCATGCTCGTCGACATGTTCTTCGTCCCCCTCATGATGTCCATGGGTGACCTCGCCAAGATAGATCATTGAAAGCAGCGTAAACACCAGGGTCTGCACAAAAGCCACAAAAACAGCTAAGAGCGTTAACGGCAGCGGGACGATAAAATGCGTGAGGGGCGGATATAGATTTGTGATCTGAGCAAACACCTGTTCGTCCGAGAACATGTTGGCAAATAGCCGCACGCCCAGCGTAAACGGCCGGATCATGTTACTGATCAGCTCCACCACAAAGATCAATGGCGTAATGATCAAGGTCATTACCAGCGGCAAGCGAGGCCCGGTCAGGTGAGCGAGATGTTTGATTAAGCCATTCTCGCTGATGCCGACATAGTTGTAATAAATAAATGACGTGATCGCCAACGCAAAGGTGACGTTAACCGACGCCGTCGGCGCCATGAAAAGCGGCACCAGACCCATGAGGTTCGAGATCAATATCAGCACGGCAAACGTAGCGACGACGGGGAAGTACTTGAACCCGTGCTCGCCTATCACGCTGACGACCATGTCCCTGATGGCAAGAAACCCGGCTTCGAGCGTGAGCTGTCCCGGCTTCGGGTCTTCGGCCGATAATTTTCCTTTTAGCAGCCACACAACCGTGACAGTCAGAATGCACGCTATCACGAACATTATCGTGTACCAGGGCACTGCGTTCTCAACGGTGTACTCGCCGAACACGGCCTCTGGCGTTGTGCCAAAGTTTGAGAAGAACTTCGTCCAGATAGGTCGAGTGTATGCCAACTGAAAATGGTGCACGGGTTCGCCCAAATAGTGGTTTACAAACTCGACGATCAAAGGCGTGTGGTGGCCGCCGCCCTCTGCAAATAAGAACATCTATAGATCCCGCTAAAAAGAACTCGAAATAATACTTTTCAAACCTTGGACGACAACTGCAAAAGCAAAGACCGCTAATCCTAATATCACCGCCGTCACGGGAAAAGCATTCGTAAGATATACCGCCAGCAAAACCAGCCCAAGTGCCGCGTACCTCAGGATGTACTGCATCGCTAAGATACTGGTCGAGGCACCTGCATCGCTTCGAAAGATTGCCCGTGTAGATCGGTCCAGCCAGAAATAGTTGGCAAATGCCAAAAGGCCGCCAAACAGTAGGCCCGCTCCCCACCTTATCCCGCCAAACAGAAACCCCATGATGGCTCCTACGGCAACCAGACCCAACATCGCTTTAAGGATGCTCTGGTGCGATATCAGGACCGAGGGCCGGTCGGTTGTCAAAGGATCAAAATCTTCGCCCATCGCGAAACCTATATTTTACAGCCCGGCACGGCAAAACTCAAAATCTGCCGGGCCCGCGGTCAACGTCATCGTCATCAGGTGACAGGAGAGCTTGAATGTCTTTGCGGCCCGTTTTGGACGGGTAGATCTGCGATGAGATGCGGAAAAACTGTATGAATCCGATCACCGAACCCAGCACGATCCCTCCGACCAGTCCCCACGGCGAAGTGCCAAGCAGCAGGTCTGCGATCCAGCCCAGAAACAGCGTGAATGCCACAGAACCGAAGAACACGATTCCGGCGGACCATGCGAGGCCGCTTTGGCGCACGGTCTCGTCGGCGGTCACCGGCGTGAACGGCACCTCGACGAACGGAGCCTCTCGTTGGGGCGCGTCGTCCGGCCATAAAGGCCTGTCATTGTTTTCCTGATCGTCGATCATTTTTCCGCGATGCAGCCTAATCCGCAATGATGACAGTTTCATGAGGCGATTTCAATTCGTAGGTTGTACCGCGCCATGTGAGCCGCCGGGATGCCAGCGCCGCGAGCGAATTGTAGAGAAAAAGACCCGGTGTGATAAGCCATAACGTGTGCTGCGCCAAGGTTTGACGCCGTACCTCGGGATATCGTTCTGCAAGAACAAGCTTTACGGCCGCAAATCGAAGGTATGCTTTGGCGAGGCTTAAAACGGTCACCAGCAATACAGTCGCGACAGCCGCCGTAAACGCGATCTGGTTGGGGCTGCCAAAGATGATCATCCGGAGTGCGGTGGTCAAAACAATAATGAAAAGCGCGGACCCGATCAGCGACACGATCCATAGTTTCGGGGCGTAAACACGCGTGATCTTCATTTGCCGCGTGGTGAATTCGAGCACTTGAGCAAGGCTCGATGAGTCCATTGATGGGCTGAGCGCCTGGGGCACGAAAACGATCGGCAGATGCGCAGCGTTCATCGCTAGTGTGACAGTAAAATCGTCCGAAAGTGTGCCGTGCCATTTTTCGCGAATATCGAGACGCTCAAACGTTTCACGCCGGATAGCCATGGAGCCGCCCCAGCAAAAATTAGACCTGGTGTCTGGACCGAGTGACGAAGCTATTGAGGCATTCCAGGCCGCAAGCAGTTCCGACGCAAACGTGGGTTTATGGGAAATGAACCAACGGTATCCGGTGGCGGCGCCGACTTGCTCATCCGCAAGCGGAGCGACGAGGTGTCTCAGCCATAGGGTTGAGGGCCGAACATCGGAATCTGCAAAGACAAAGATCGATGATGATGCATCGGCGTGGTGTACCGCGGCTCGGAGATTATCAACTTTCTGACTCGAAACAGTTGCTCTCTCGGCTATGATCAGCACCGTCTCCACCGGACTGTCGCGGATCGCCTCGTCTACAACAGCAACCGCGGGGTCGAGCGGGTCGTCCGTTACAAATATGACTTCGTAGTTACCATATTCCTGATGTGTTACGGCCATCAGGTTTTGCAGCAACCCCTCGTCCACCCCGCGGCAGGGGACGATCACGGTTGCGAACGGCGTGTATCCGGGTAACGGACTCGCAAGCGCGCTTTTGAAGAACCTCAGATATTGAATTCCGCCGCGAAACGATTTAAAGCTCAAAAAGACTAGGACTGCGGCAAGAAAATAAAAGATAAAGATCATTATTTTCCGGGGGCGGCGAGAAGGTGCCTGATATGCTCCAGCGTCTGGTCGACCGCGCCGCGGTTGCTTTTCATAACTGCCAGAGCATTCGAGCCAAGGGTGAGACGGTGATCATTATTATTCAGGATGTTTCGGAATGCATCAGTCAGGGCCGGTATCACATCGTCGTCTCCAACAATTGGCAGTTGGATCAGGGCTTCCTTGGAAAGGAATTCAGTGACTGCCGCCTCGAAATTTGCCGTGTACGGCCCTGTTACGATCGCCTTGCCTGCCGCAGCCGGTTCGAAGATGCTCTGGCCGCCGTGAGGTATCAGGCTGCCGCCGACAAATACGATCTGGGCAAGGGGATATGCGGCTCGCAGCTCGCCGATGCTGTCGAGCACTATTACCT
>JBHENG010000094.1:0-6605 GCA_046262195.1 Pyrinomonadaceae bacterium
GACTAGGTGAGTATATTCATTTTTTAGGCGTCGCGCAGGGTTCGCTTCGCGAAACGGAGACCCATCTCTTCATCGCGGGCCGGCTCGGCCTTGTTGATAAACCTCGACTCGATGAGGTGTTAAGATTGTCGGAAGAAGTCTCTAAAATGTTGGGAAGCTTAATACGAAGTTTGAAAATGCGCAAGCAGAACCTCTAAAACCTATCACCTCGCACCTATGAACCCATCATTCGAGATCGGAAACGTTGCTTTTGGGAGCGGAAAACTGGCATTTATCCTTGGCCCGTGCGTGGTCGAGTCGGGGCAGCACGCCCTGTTCATGGCGCAGGAGATAAATGATATCTGCGGCGCGGTGGGCGTCGAGTTCGTTTATAAATCCTCGTTCGATAAGGCAAATCGGAGCTCGAGCGAGAGCTTTCGCGGTCAGGGAATGGACTTCGGACTTCAGGTGCTGGCCCAGGTCAAACGCGAGATAGGCGTTCCGATCATAACCGACGTTCACGAGCCGTGGCAGGTCGAAAAGGCTGCCGAGGTCGCCGACATGCTGCAGATACCGGCGTTTCTTTGCCGGCAGACTGACCTCCTGGCTGCGGCGGCGGAATCGGGTAGGGCTGTGAATGTGAAAAAAGGACAGTTCCTCGCGCCGTGGGATGCAAAGAACATAGTGGAGAAACTGCAGAGCGCCGGGTGCGAAAAGATACTGCTCACTGAACGCGGAGCAAGCTTTGGTTACAACAACCTTGTGGTAGATCTGCGCTCATTTCCAATAATGCGCTCATTTGGTGTGCCCGTTGTTTTTGACGTTACACACTCGCTGCAGTTACCCGGCGGACTCGGCAAAGCAACCGGCGGGCAGGGACAATACATCGAAAACTTTGCTCGAGCCGGGGTTGCATGCGGTGTTGATGCCGTTTTTATGGAGGTCCATGATGACCCAAGCAGGGCGCCGAGCGACGGACCGAACCAGCTTCCGCTTGCCAGGCTTGAGAACCTGCTGAGGAAGCTCAAACAGATCCACGAGCTCGTAGGAGAGGATAGCCCCGCATACGTCTAAATGAAAAGAATTTTCGGTCTAATATTTCCTATATTACTTCTCTCGGGACTGCAGTCGCTGTCATTTGCACAGGACACTCCCCTGCGTAGCACTGCAACGACCTGGAAGGTCCAGAAGTACGACCTGTCGGTAACATTGCCGCAGGACAACGCACGTAGTATTCCGGTGAAAGCGATCGTCAGTGTAAAGAATGTTTCCGGTCGCCCGGCCACCACCTTAACATTAAGAATCTCGACTGCGGCAGAGGTTGGGACGGTGAGGATCGGCGAGTCAGTCGCTGATTTCACTAAGAATGAAGAGAAGATAAATGCAGGGACGAGCCTCCAGCGTATCGGGCTGAGATTGCCGTCCGTTGCACCAGACGCATCGGTGACGGCAACCGTTGAATACAAACTAAACCTGAAAGACAACACGGCTTTGGGCGCTGTATCGCCCGCGTCCGCCCACTTTCTGCCGCTTGCGTTCTGGTACCCAACGCCGAACAGCTGGTACTTTACGCGTGGGGCGGATGCTGCTCCCGTTCGGCTTAGGGTTACTGGCTCAAGTGGGCATACCGTCGTTTCAGCGGGAACGGATACGGCCGGAACATTTGAGCAAAAGCTGCTAGGTCAACCCTTTTTCATAGCCGGAAGCTGGGATACATCAGAACAGAATGGTGTCACGGTCTATATGCCGAAGGGTCTCGGGCCCGACGGGCAAAAACGGGCCGGGGAACTGGCGGCGATCTTTTCCGAAGCCCGTACCTTTGCGGCCGGTATCCTGGGTAAGGTTCCTGATGCTCCATTAAAGATCGTGGCGGCCAGACGCGGCGCCGGCTTCAGCAGCGGCGGGACAGTGATCGTTGACGAGGCGGTTTTCCGCAGACCAAAGGTTGATTCGCTGACCGCGATGAATCTTGCCGAGGCGGCGGCCAAGTTGTGGCTGGGCAGCGGAATATCGGTCAGCGGCGACGGTTTCGGTGCAATCACCGAGGGTTTATCCCGGTACATCGCCACTCAATTCATCGACAGCAAATACGGCAAGGACGTGGCCGACGTCGAAAGGCTGCGTCAGCGAAATGCTTATGCCGCTGTTTCAAAACGCGATGCTCCGATGAGCGCCGTGTCGCCCCTCGACGATTTCTACTATCCGGAGGTAGCAAATAAAGGTGCGATGGTGTGGCGGATCGTGGCTAAACGCGTCGGCCCGGCCGAGCTGTCGAAAACCATCGGAGCAAACAGTCTGGACGGAGAACTCACACTGCCGGAGTTACGCGCTGCTTTGGCCGCTCAAAAGGAGCTGCTTGATTACCTTTTTGATCAGGTCACTGATATGAATCTGATGATCGGACTGCCGCAGTCGGTCGGTGGGGACACGAAGGTGAGTCTTCACAATAGCGGTGCCGTCGATGTAACCGTAGATATCGTCGGGACTACGACAGCCGGTGAAAGGGTAGCCACGACTACGACGATCAAGGCGAAAAACTTCGGCGAAGCCACGCTTCGATCCAGTAACAAGATCACGCGAGTGGAGGTCGACGCGGAAAAGATATATCCGCAAACTGAATATTCCGATGACATTGCGCCCCGAGAGAGCACCGAAAGCGACCCCTTGCTGGCGGTAAAACGAAACTTCGACAAACAGGCTTTTGCAGCGGCAGAATCCACGGCGAGGACGCTGCTCCGCGACATGCCGCGATTTGACGACCTTCGGGCATTGCTGGGCAGATCGCTGCTTGCCCAGAATAAGAATGTCGAGGCTGAGAAGGAATTTAGAGCCATATTGGACGAAAAGCTGCCGACGGCACGCAGCATTGCATGGGCTAACGTCGGTCTGGGCGAGCTCTCAAGTCGGGCCGTACAAAATGATGCGGCGTTGAAGTTTGCCGAGGCGGCCATTGCAGCGGATGCAGAGTATGGAGCGAGTCTCGCGGCCCGGAACCTGCGAAACCGACTCGGTCGAACATCGCCGGCGGACGCGGCGATCAAATCTTTTTTTGCCGATTTTGACAAAGCCGCTTCGTCGAACCGGAAGTCCGAGGTTGATGCGCTCGTGCTGCCGGGAGAAGTGACAAGATTTGTCGGAGGTGTGTCCGGGTCGACGGAGCAATGGCAAACGCAGGTCCAGCAGACAGATCGTATCGATGCCAACACCGTTCTGGTCGAGGCAAATATGACCGTGAAGCTGCTTAACAAAGAAGCGGAAAGCGGCATCGCCGTTTACCGACTGGTTCGCGTAGGCAGCGCCTGGAAACTGGCGGCTGTCGAGATGTTTGAGGTCAGGTAGGTACCAAATCAAAATATGAAACGCACCTTAATATTATTGAGCTTAATTGTAGTATCTCTCGGTCTTTGCCTTACTGTGAATGCTCAGAGAAAGGCAAAGCTGGGCGCCGTGTGCGGTCATCCCACGGCACCGTGTAAAAACAAGGAAAATTTTCAGAAACATGACCTTCCATTCGACACGGGCAGAAACTACGTTATTGTGGAATCGCAGTGGTTTTACGGCATCGTGCTTAAGAGCAAACGGATAAGGGATTTCGGCAATTGCGAGAGGCCCTCTTTTTCCGAGCGCGAGCGTCTTGAGATACAGGCATTGTTTCCAAACAACAAGGTCTTTATGATGAACTGCTGGGAGACGGGCTCGAATTACTATACCGGTGTCGGGCAAGACACGGCTCTCATCGGAGTATTTGCTGGAAAAACGCTGGCTGCCGCGAACGAGTTTCTGAAAAAGGTCAAGGAAACAAATAGATTTCCGGGTGTTCGGGTTCGCCGCATGCAGGTGGGTATTAATGGTACCTAAGGAGGAGCTTTACGAAAGGTGTCGTAAAATAAAGCTTCTGATCATGGATTGTGACGGCGTCTTGACGGACGGCCGTCTTTATTTTTCCGCGGGCGGCGAGGAACTTAAGGTCTTTTTTGTACGTGATGGGCAGGGGCTGGTTATGTGGCACGCGGCGGGTTTCCGATCCGGCATTATTTCGGGTCGAAACTCACCGATAGTGGAGATGCGCGGTCGTCAGCTGGGCGTAGAGTTTATATGGCAGGGGCGGAAAGAAAAGGCTTCCGCGTTCAGTGAAATAGTTGCGGCGGCCGGCGTTGATCCAACCCAAGTGGCTTTCATCGGCGATGACACTCCCGATCTGGCTGCGATGGAACTCGCTGGACTTGCGGTCGCCGTCGCGGACGCATATCCACTCGTCAAAAAAGCCGCTCATTATGTCACTGAAAATGACGGCGGCCGCGGGGCGGTCCGAGAATTGATCGACATGCTTTTAGAGACAGAAAAGATTTGATGCAAAACCGAAAAGGCGTGTTATTATTCGATCAATCGCGGGTGTAACTCAATGGTAGGGTGTCGGCTTCCCAAGCTGAAAGTTGCGAGTTCGAGCCTCGTCACCCGCTCCAGTTACCACGAGTTCGACCCCCGTCATCCGATCTAAACGAGCAATTCAGCACTGCGCACCCCCTTTTGTTGGGTTGCTTCCCCCATAGTTTACTGATACGCTCCCTTCACCAATCCGCCCAATTAAGAGTTTTTAGAGGAATTGCGATGCGATCTGACCTCTTTACCGTTTCTCCACTGACGTCACTAACCTGTACTTTCGCGGCGTGCGCTGCAGAGACGAGCGAGTTCGATTAAGGAGACGTCAAAGAAATGAAGAAGAAAGCCGTCCTTGCGGTCGTCGCTCTTTTACTGTGTTTCTCGTTTGGCTATGCGGCTTTTCAAGCCGCATCTCTGCTACGAACCTGGATCGCGGGCGAGTTGAATAACTGTAAATCAAGGAAAAATCACAATTGCACCGAGGCCACCGAAAAGCTGGGGCTTGATCTTGTTAATCCCTGAGCGCTGGATGTGCTCTCCGGTGCCAACTAAAGATGGACGCAATGCGAAAAAAATAACCCGGACTTTTCCATAAGGATCGAGGGACGCATTATGAAAAAACTTCTGAGAACCGTTTGTTTGTCTCTTGCGTGTGCGGCGGCTATGTCGTGCTCTTATCCGACGCCGACGCCGATTAGCGTCAGGGAGGGGCCGCCGGCGCGGATGGAATGGCTTTTAGGGCCCGGCGCGCTGCTTAACGCCGTGCATTTGACCGAGTCCGGCGTGGGCGCGGCGGTTGGGGAGCAGGGAGCGATCCTTGTAACGAGCGATGCGGGCGTGACATGGACCGCTGTCGAGAGCGGGACGGATAGATCGCTTAAGGGCGTGGCGTTTGCGGATGCGATGAATGGCGTGGCGGTCGGCGCCGGCGGCACCGTGCTTCGCACGGCGGACGGCGGGCGCTCGTGGACGGCGATTGGCACCGGGCTGGGAAGCGAGCTGCGCGGCGTGGCATTTGGCGGACCGGAAGCCGCGATCATCGTAGGGGAAGGCGGAGCAATCTTGCGCAGCGTTGACGCGGGGCGAGTTTGGCAGCCGGTCGTGCGTGCCACGGCCTCGACGCTTCGCGCAGTGAAATTTGTCACGCCTTCGATCGCGGTCGCGGCGGGGGACGATGGAACACTGCTGAGGTCCACAGACGGCGGCGTGTCATGGGCGACGGTTGACAGCGGGACGAGCGCGGCGCTTCGCGGCCTGCACTTTACGGGCGCGACGATCGGCATTGCCGTGGGCGGAGACGACCGACGCTGGCGCTCCGAGCGCGTCGTGCTGCGGACCATGGATGGCGGTGCGACTTGGGCGGAGATCGACGCTCCGAAAGGTACTCGGCTCTATAGCGTGACAGCCGCGAGCGACGGAAGCATTGTTGCCGTCGGCGAGGCCGGAGCCTCGATACGTTCGGCCGACGAGGGTATAACGTGGGAAGCTGCTAAGGCAGTAACCCAAACCAGCATGCCAAACACTCCTGACTTCAGATGGGATACGTCCAACGCGTTTGCAAGCGTCTCTCCGGCTGGCGGAGCGCTAGTCGCCGTGACATACGGCGGCCGAATCCTTCGCAGCGAAGACGGCGGATCGGCGTGGAGTCCCGTGCAGCAGATGCCGGACATGCCCGTCGCTTCGTTCCTGAACTCCCCCATCGCTCGGGCGGGCGATGACGCGCTGGTAATTGGGGCCGGCAACTTTATTTTTCGATCCGAAGCCGGAACGGAATTCGAAAAAACCACGTCGGCGGGTGATCAGATCGTATTTGGCATCCGTTTCCTCGATCCGCTCGTTGGTGTGTCGGTCGGCGTCGCGGGCAGGATCCAGCGGACCGTCGATGGCGGTAAGACCTGGACAACGGTCGAGAGCGGTACGAAGCGCAACATTCGTCGCGCGGCGTTCGGTGACGACAAAAACGGGGTCGCCGTAGCAGGCCCTGCCGGGACCGGCCCCGGTATGGTCCGCTCAGAGGACGGTGGCTTGACCTGGCAGGCGCAGCCTTGCGTGGGGGGCACTAAGATCTGCGAAAGTTCCAGTGCCATCGCGGGCGTCGATATGCTGCCGTCGCAGGTCGGTATGGCGGTCGGCGTTAATGGCGTTGTGATCAAGACCACAGACGGCGGCCGGAGCTGGGTCCAATTGAACCACGGCCTGAAGACTAGCACGCTCTGGGATGTGGCCCTCATCGACGACAACACGGC
>JBHENG010000095.1:0-6436 GCA_046262195.1 Pyrinomonadaceae bacterium
CGATCACACCATCACGAATCACTCGGATGCTGACGTTGAGATATCAGCGTGGGCGCTGACGATCATGGCGCCGGGCGGCGAGGTCATAGTTCCAAACGAGCCGTTTGCGGGGTATAGCCCGGACAATCTGCTGCCGGTCCGGTCGATTGTGCAGTGGTCATATACGGACTTCACGGATCCGCGATGGACATTTGAAAAAGATGCAATAAGGTTACGAGTCGACGAGAATGCAAATTCGCCGCAAAAGTTTGGTGTTCTAAACAAGCAGGGTTGGGCGGCGTATGAATGGAATAACCTTACCTTTACGAAGAGCAGTCAATATATCGAGGGGGCCGTTTACCCTGATTTGAACTCGAGTTTTGAGGTCTACACAGATGGAGGGTTTGTAGAGATCGAGACTCTTTCTCCACTAACGCGTGTTGCACCTGCCGGGTCTGTACGGCATACCGAAGAATGGGGGTTGACCGCCCGAGCCTAAACCTTCATTTCAAGTGTTTCCGCAGATACGAAACGATCTTATATCCATCAAGGTATACCCATGGCTTTTCGCCAAGCGTGTAATGTCCACAAGGAATAGCGGCAGTGCTGTGTTTGATCTTTCGCCTTTTCAATTCGCGTAGGACATCGCGAGAAAGGTCGACGGGAAAGCTCAGGTCGTAGAGAGTGTAGATATATCGCTGCGGCCTCGGCGGGAGCTTATCCAGCCTGTCCATATAAGCCATGGGGGATATAGGGAGCCAATATTCGCGGAGCTCGTCCAGCTCTACGTTGTCACCGATGCCTTCTTTGACGTGATAGGTAGAAAGCCCGTACCATACGATATCAGCGGGGTAGCCCGAGACATGGTTGAACACAGCCGCATCGATTTGCATGTCGTGGACAAAGGCAAAAAATCCCACACATGAACCGATGCTGGTACCGACGATGCCTATCCGTTCGTATCCCTGCTGCTTCAGCCATTTCACGCCAGAGCGTGTATCCACAACAGCCTGCCTGAGCGACTGCAGGGTACGACCGACATTTGGCGCTACCAGATAATCGGCACGCTGCAGCTCCGGGGGCATCCGCTCTTCGTGATATGGCAGCGTTAGGCGCAAAGCGGCAATGCCGACACGGTTAAATAGCTTGCAGAGATCGTTGTAGGTGCCTGCTTTAGCGTTCCAGTGGGGTAGGACCAGAACTGCCGATCTTTTACCTGATTCAACCGGAAAATAAGTCGCGCGCGCAGTGTTGTTCTCGGGTGATGTGGTCTCGATACCGCTCGTCCAGGAGAGCCGATCGCCGCTCACTACATAGTCGTCAATATCAGGCGAGATAAAGAACCCATCGCTATCGGCAAGTACATTCTTTGAATAATCTTTGAAGAATTGTCGCGGGTCATCGGGGCGGGCACTATCGGAAACAAACTCGACTCCCCAATCAAAGGGATGCACCACGCGATCGTCATTGAGCATGGCAAAATGGCGCTCCCGCCGGTGCATGTATCGTTTGAGCATGTTACTGGAACTAGGCGGCAGCGGCTTGCGCCTTTCGGACAATGCTTTCGTAAAACGCGATGTATTGCGGGATGATCTTGCATGTAGAATATCGCTGGACGGCAAGATCCCGGCCTTTTTCTCCGAATGTTCGGCGAAGCTCTTCGTTTTGAAGCAGTAACAAGGTATCTGCGCTCATCTTTTCTACATCTGCCACATCGCTCAGAAAACCGGATTCACCGTCATTGACGACTTCAGGGATTCCGCCGATACGGGTCGCGATAACGGGAGCCTCGCATGCCTGGGCCTCGAGAGCGGCAAGTCCAAAGGATTCTAATTCCGAAGGAAGCAGAAAAACATCCGCCACACCCAGGTAGTCAGAGATGTTGGCCTGTTTACCGACGAATAGGGTCCGTTCGATCACATTCAACTGTTCTGCACGATAGCGCACGGCTGAGAGTTCTGGTCCATCACCGACCATCACGAGCCGGGCGTCCTCACCTTTTGCAACGATCTTCGCGAGTATCTCGACACAGTCTGCCGGGCGTTTAACAGCGCGAAAGTTAGATACGTGCACCAGGAGCCGCTCACCGTTTGGTGCGAGTTCGAGCCGCAGGGGTGCATCGGTTAGTCGTTTGTAATGTTTCTCGCAAATGAAGTTTGGTATTACCTCGATCTCGTCAAAATCAAAAGTCTCGATGGTGGCCTGCTTCAGAAACTTCGAAACGGCCGTGACCCCGTCAGATTGCTGCAGGCCATACCTGGTGATCGGCAAATAGCTCCGGTCCGCGCCCACCAGCGTGATATCCGTGCCATGCAGCGTGGTGATCACGGGTACGTAACGCTTTTGTTTGATCGACTCGCGTGCGAGTATTGCGCTGATCGAGTGAGGGATAGCGTAATGGACGTGGAGCAGGTCCAGTTTCTCAGCGCGGGCGACGGTCGCCATTTTCGTTGCGAGCGCCAGGTCGTATGGCTGATGCTCGAATAGCGAATATGACATCATTTCCACTTCATGAAAATGGATCCGATCACTCAACTCCGTCAGACGCGTGGGCAGGAATGACGAGATAAAATGAACATTATGACCCCGGTCGGCGAGATCGCGGCCAAGCTCGGAGCCGACGATCCCGCTGCCGCCGTATGTCGGATAGACCGTGATGCCAATGTTCATAAAAGTCGATTTTTGACCAATTGCCTATCGTAGCAGGTCAGAAATGGAAACTCTAACAGTTCTATTTAAGGTGGCACCTCGCTAGCGAGCTAGACGCAGCAGCGATCCGGCGACTAGGAGTACGGCAGAGATGCAGTACGAGCCGGCGGATTCTCGATCAGGCGAATCTGGTACCGGCTCGATGTTGTGCGCTGAGGCAGCCATCCGGACGGTCGTTTGCGTTCCTTTTTTACGGACGAGATATACAACACCGGTATGATCGTCGCTAAACAAAAAAGAATTGGCATCGAGCTTTATGATGTCACAGGGGCGGCCGAGAACCTTACCGGCCTTTAGGAATCCGGTCACGAGATCGATCAGCCCCTCATTCTTGCGCATTATCACTATCTTATACCCGTGCCCGATAGCCTTGTTGGTCGATCCGTGAAGCGAAACAAGGAAGGCATTCCGTATCAGATCGGGTGAGTCAGAGTCATCAAAGTAGTCAAAACCAAGGGCCGATGATCGGGCCGGAAAAGCGGCGTAGGGGGCTGGCACGCCGGAACACCCGCTTGGCCGACGAAATCGCAGATCGCCAAAGACCTTACCCCCTGAAGAATGGCAATATGGCCATCCATAGTCTGCTCCGTCTTTGACTGCATAAAATGTTTCATCCGGCTTCTGGAGTCCGAGATGGTCAGAGCCTTGGTTGGTAGCGAAAGGGAAATTGCCGATCCATCTCAATCCAACAGCGTTGCGAAGCCCGGATGCAAAGATTCGCTGGCCGGTGCCGTCCGGATTCATTTCCACGATCGAGGCGCGCACCTTTTCTTTTTCGACGCAGGCATTACAGCTGCTACCGACCGACACGTACAGCTTTCCATTGGGTGAAAATGCGATCGTCCGGGTCAGGTGCCATCCGCCATATTTATAGCTCAAGCCGTAATCTGGGAATGTAGCTAGTACCTGCGGCTGGCGATCGCTTGGTTCTGTTTCACGCGAGCGAAACTTTCGACGGGTAAGTTGATGTGTTTCTGCAATGTATATCCAATCCTGGCCCCCCTGGTCGCGATAAAATAGAACACTGTTCGGATTTTTAAGGTTCGACAAGTACGGCGTAACGGTGGCGAATTTTCCGCTCGTCGAGTTCCAGCCGTCCAAAGCATAGATCACGCCACGGTTATTGTCCGTGAGGTTATACATGTCTGTAACGAATATCCTCCCGTCGGGCGCCTTGGCAAAAAATCGCACCCTCTTGAATCCCTCGGCTGACGGAATGACCTCAAAGTCCGCGGGTAGGTTTAGATCGAATGTTTTCCCATTTTTCAATGCTATCCTGTTCGGCGTTGAGTCCGGTTGTCCAAAAACGCTTGATGCCGCAAAGATCAGCACACAAAAGGTTAGTATTTTGATTTGATACATGATATTCGTGTAATTCAAATTAACCGACTATATGAAAATTGACCGTTTTCTGGTTACTGAGGGATCGACTGTCGATCTAACAGATCATCCGACTGATTTTACCGGGGATTATACCGACAAAAAAGAGGCGGTAAAAGACCTTGATGATAATGTGGAGCGGCTGGCGGCTCTGCAGGAGGCGTTATATGCAGAGGACACGCAATCGCTTCTGATCATCTTTCAGGCCATGGACGCGGCGGGCAAGGACAGTGCGATCAAGCATGTGATGAGCGGGGTCAATCCTCAGGGCTGTCACGTCGTTTCCTTTAAGCAGCCATCCGGCGAAGAGCTGGATCATGATTTTCTATGGCGATGCCAAAGAGCTCTGCCGGAGCGTGGAAAGATAGGCATTTTCAATCGGTCGCATTACGAGGAGGTACTTGTCGTGCGCGTCCACCCCGGCATCCTTCAAAGCCAACAGTTACCAGATAAGGTCAAAGCGTCCAAAGACATATGGAGCACGAGGTTCCGGCAGATCAGACACTGGGAGGACCACCTGGTTGGGAATGGCACCCACGTGATCAAGTTTTTTCTAAACGTATCGAAAGAAGAGCAAAAGCAGCGTTTCCTGGCGCGTATCGACGAGCCCGAGAAAAATTGGAAGTTTTCGATGGGCGATGTGAAAGAACGAGAGCGGTGGGAGGACTATATGAAATGCTATTGCGAGGCGCTGTCCGCGACTTCTACCGCGACATCACCCTGGTATATAGTCCCGGCGGATAAAAAATGGTTTGCGCGGCTGGCTGTGTCAGAGATCATAGTCAAGAAGCTCCAGTCGATGGACCCCAGGTATCCTTTGCTAAGCGAAGAACATAAAGCCGAGTTGGCGGAAGCAAAAAAGCTGCTTGAGGCAGAAGATTGAAACCTGGAAGTTTATGAATTTGTTCTTGAATCAGCGGAGGTGAGATATGTACTGTCCAGGGTGCGGTTGGATGAGCGTCAGGGAAATCAGTTTTGTCGTGGCTGGGGAACAGGCCTCCGGCGGGTGCGGACAGCCATCGAGTCGCCCGATCGGATAACGGCCTTGGCCATATCGGCTCGGGACGAAATAAGCCGCACATTTGCGGCAAAAATTCGCGAAACTCAAAAATCAATTGGCGACCGTCGCGGAAGAGGTGCTGCCAGAATTGGAAAAGTTTCTTGAGTCACCAGAGGAACGCCAACAAAGGAGAATGCGTATCGGTATGATCCTTTCAGGTATCGGGCTCGGAACAGCCATTGGCATCTCCCTAGTGAGTCTGTTCATGAATGACCAGGATGTTATTTTCCTCGTTGGCCCTCGGAGTCGTGATCTTTTTCATCGGCCTGAGCTTTATACTTAACGGGTTGTTTTTGACCGTACCTAAACAGTCCGCTTCGAATCGAATGGAAGTCTCAGAGGACGAGCGTGATCAGCTCTCAGCACCCGCCCGCGGGCTGGAAACTCCCACCACTATTCCCTCCGTGACCGAGCCGACCACCCGGCATCTGGACATCAAAGCATAGTTAGGAACGACGATGTTAATTCGTCGGCACTATCCGCATGATCCGATCGTCATCTGCGGCCGGCGAGCCTCGCCCGTCTCGATTTGAGGTCGAGAAATAAATGTACCCATCCGCCCCCTGCTGCACCTCGCGTATGCGGCCATACACCCCGCTCAAAAGGTCTTCCTGACTGACCACGTTTCTTCCATTTAAAACGACTCGTACAATCCGGCGGCTGCGAAGGCAGCCGAAAAAGAAATTGCCCTTAAACGCCTGGAAGGCGTTACCGTCATAGAACATTCCGCTTGCCGGCGCGCATGCAGGGGAATATTCGAGTAGCGGCGAAACCATCCCCTCACGCTTTTCATTGTGGTGGATCTCGGGCCAGCCCAGATTTTTGCCGCGCTCCACAAGATTGAATTCGTCACCACCCGAGCCTTTACCTTCGAACGAACTGGGACCATGCTCAGTTTGAAAAATAAGTCCCGAGTCGGGTTGCCATGCCAGCCCCTGCGCGTTTCGATGTCCATACGACCAGATCTCAGGACGGGCGCCCGTTGTGCCGATAAAAGGATTGTCCGGCGGGATACTCCCGTCGTCATTCAGCCTCAGCGTCTTACCGGCCAAAGAGTCCATTTTCTGTGCCAGGTTCCAATCTGTCGCATCGCCAGTGGTGACGTAGAGCTTGCCGTCGGGTCCAAATCTGCACCGCATACCTGCGTGATTAGGGGCACCGGGGACGTTGTCTAAAATGATCCTGGGTTCGGTAAATGACAGGTTCGCAAGCTTATAACGGACGACCTTAACCCGTCGGCCATCACTCCTGTACGAGTAAGCTAGATAAACAAAGCCATTCTTTGAGAAATCAGGGTGGAGTGAGATG
>JBHENG010000096.1:0-5997 GCA_046262195.1 Pyrinomonadaceae bacterium
CCTCGGCCTCATCTGGGTGTATTTTCACTGGGCCACGCCGGGCAACACCTTCCTGACGGCCCGAAATCTCTCAAATCTGATGACCCAAATGTCTGTGACGGGCATCATCGCGGTCGGAATGCTGATGGTCATCGTCTCGGGTAACATCGACCTTTCTGTCGGTTCGCTGCTTGGTTTTGCAGGGGGCATCGCGGCCTATACGATCACGGTGATGGATTACGGTCTGCCGGCGTCCATCATCTCGGCGATCATTGTGGGAATGCTGATCGGCACGTTTCACGGGGCCCTAACCGCGTATCTCAACATCCCCGCGTTCATTGTTACACTTGGCGGTCTGCTTGCATGGCGAGGGGCGGTGAAATGGCTGCTTGGCGGCAACACGATACCGATATCTAATGAGACGTTTAAGGCGATCGGCAACAATAACTTGCCCGCCGCCGTCGGCTGGGTGCTTGCGGCGGTTGCAATTGCCTTTTTACTATTCATGGCATACCGACGCGCCCGGTCTGTCAAGGATTACGGTTTGGGCGAAGCAAACTACGCCGCTGAATTCCTCAAGGCAATTATTCCCATTACTGCTACGATCGCATTTATTTGGGTGATGAACGCCTGGCAGGGTGTCCCGATACCTGTCCTGATACTTCTCGGCGTGGCACTTGTCGGGGCGTTTCTCACCAACTCAACCACATTTGGCCGTTACCTCTATGCGATCGGCGGCAACGCAGACGCTGCAAGGCTGTCCGGCATAAACAACAAGGGAAACATCCTAAAGGTCTATGCGCTTCTCGGCGCCATGACGGGCGTCGCGTCACTCATCTTTACCGGCCGTGTTGGAAGCGCGGCCCCTGATGCCGGAGTGCTCAAGGAGCTTGACGCCATCGCCGCCTGCGTCATTGGCGGAGCATCGCTGATGGGCGGCCGGGGGACGATCTTCGGTGCGTGCCTCGGGGCACTGATCATGGCAAGTTTGGACAACGGTATGTCTCTCTTGAATGTCCGCGACTTTATGCAGGACATTATCAAAGGCTCGATCCTGGTCGCGGCAGTTGGGCTGGATATGATGGGACGAAAACAGACCTGATCATCACGGCTGCCCCGCTCCACGGTTTATTTCATTGAGCCGAATTCTCAGATTTTCGTTCTTCAGCCTTTTTCTTTAGATCGCCTTTCAAATGGTCGTCATACCATTTGATGATGCGGGTGTGATAGTCCTTAACTTCTTCGACAGTTGTGGTAGGCATTCCATGCCCGCCGTTGGTATAGCTGACCCACTCGACCTCCTTGCCCAATCGCCGCAGGGCGTAGTACATCTCCATAGCCTGGCGCGCCGGGACGTTGTGGTCCTGTTCGCCTGTTATCAGTAAAAGAGGGGTCTTGATGCGGTCAGCAAACATGATCGCCGACTGCTGGATATATTTCTGAGGCTGCTGCCACAGGGTCGCGCCGATCCGGTCCTGGCTCTTTTCAGGGGCGTGGATATTGCGGACGCCAAGCCGCGGACTGTCTGTGTAAAAGCTGATCATATTGACCTTGCCCGAAATATTTATCGCAGCCTTGAAACGATTCGTCTGCGTTATCAATAGATTGGTTGCGTAACCTCCGTAGCTCACGCCTTGAACACCCAGCCGCTCCGGATCTGCAATGCCCATGTCGATAAGCTTATTAGCTGCAGCAGTTACACCTTTGATCCAGGCCTCTCCGGGATAACCAGTGTCGAAACTTACCGACGGCTGCATGACAGCGTAACCGTTCGACGTCAACACATTTATCGCTCCATTGAAGTTATCATCAAAGAATTGTTCATAAATATTGAAAATGGTCGGCACCTTCTGTCCGGGCTGGTAGTCTGCCGGGTAGTAAAGCACACCGTAGGTCTTGTTCCCGTCAGCGTCGAGATACGGAATGAGCTCGGTTTTCCCGAGCCGTTTTTCGGTAAGTTTAGGATTTGCCTGCGTGAGACGTCTAAGGTCGTTCTTACCCAATGTGACGGCGTACAGATCGCCTGGCCGGTTACCTTCGGCAGAATTAAAGATCACTGTGCTTCCATTCCCGGATAGGGTGAACCCATTGTAAAGCCGTCCGTCCCTTAAAACGTCTTCCATCTTTTTGCTTCTTAGGTCATAGCGGATCAACCCGCGTTCCCATTTAGTTCGCGAGGCAAGGCTAAAATAAAGAATTTCCCCATTCTTATCCCAGTCGACAACCTGGTATCTCGGTCCCTCTTTATCCTCCTCGGGCATCTTCACGATAAGTTCCCTCACGCCCGTGGATGTTTCAATTATCCATAGCCCTTCTTTGTTCGAAGCAACGAGCCGGTCACCCTTAGGACTCAGTCTGACCAGGCTGAAACGTTCCTGCTCGGCCTCTTTCTTTTCCTTTTCCGAGTCCTTAATGACGTCATCCTTGGGTTTGTCGGGTACTGCATCTGTTTTTCCCTTCTCCGCCTCGGGCTTTTTGCCCGTGAGTTGGCGCGGTTCCTTGTCATCGATCGATGCGACAAATATCTTGCCTTCTTTCGCATAACCGTACCATCGGCCGTCCCGTGACCAGCTGAGGTTTAACCCTTTGGTGGATTTAACGAGGGTACGCTTCTCACCACCTGCTGCACGTATCAGCTGCACCTGGCTTTCAGACCCGAATATCTCGTCATAATCCGTTTTTTTAGTGATGTCTTCGTAAAGCGTTATAAAAGAGCCGTCCTCGGACAGATTAAAAGACACAAGCTTGGTCTCCGGGAGCACTTCCCGGATGTTGCCCTTCTTTATGTCAAATGCGACAAGGGAGCGTACAGATGATAATCGGCGAAGGTCGTCCCACCCGAGAAATGGGTCTTTGCTGGACTGGACGACAACCGGGGCCGACGTTAAAGCTCGGAATTTTTCCGCGGCTTTTCTTTGCCACTCGTCCGTCCGGACGGTAAAAAGCACTTGCTTGCTATCAGGAGACCACTGAAAACTCGTGTTATCGGTCGACTGTTTCCCGTGCGGCAAAGGCACGCTGGTCAATTTTCCAGTCGAGCGTTCCCATATAACAGGCTCAAACACATCTCCCTTCAAGACCAGCATCGCGAGCTGATTTCCGTCGGGTGACCAGGCCAGACCCCGAACTTGGCGTTTATCCGAAAAGACTTTTCGCGTTTTTGCGGTTTCGGTCTCAATGACGAAGACCTCCAACAGGGACGGAGCGGTGTAGGTTGGGTCGCCGAACCGATGGTTGTTTATGCCTATTCGATCGTTAAGTGATGTTACTATGACGGCCGCCCAGCGGCCGTCGTCGCTCAGATCTGCCATCGATACATTCTTAACGCTTAGTACATCGTCGACATTGAACTGAGCCTGGCCCGGCGAAGGGGACTGAGCCAATAGACCCGGAACTGTAAATTGTGAAACTGCGAAGGCAGCCAAAATGATCGATGAAAAAATAGCTCTTCGGTCAATCCAAACGCGCATTTGTACGCTCCTATATAAGGTTGTTTTTGGTGGTGATTGCTAACTCTACTTCAGCCCCGCAATGCTAGTCAACACTGATCCCGACCGGAGACGACCGGCAAACATTGTTGATTTACTAGCCGCCGATAAAACTCATCGTCCGTGCGGGTTGAACGAAATCCGCGTCATTTATATAGTGGCGGGGTTCTTTTTTCATTACCGTATCTTCGATAAACCCGGCTACCTCCGATCGGTTGGCGCCGCTCCGAAGTGCGTCACGGAGGTTATGTTCCGTGGTGGAGAAAAGGCAGGTTCGGATCTGCCCATCGGCTGTAAGTCGTATCCTCGAACACGCTCCGCAAAACATCTCGGTCACCGGGGCAATGATGCCGATCTCGCCGGTCGACCCGTCCGCAAAGGCATATTTCCACGAGGTTTCACTCCCTCGGTTGGATTCTTTCAAAATTAGTGGGTACACCGAGGCTATCACGTCGCGGATCTCCTTCCCTGGTACGACCATATCCCGGCTCCACCCATGTCCCGAGTCCAGCGGCATAAACTCGATGAACCGCATTTTTACGTCATACTCACGAGCAAAGCGAGCAAATTCAACGAGCTCGTCATCATTTCGCCCGCGCACGATCACGGCGTTTACCTTGATCGGGTCAAAGCCGCAACTTTTGGCTATCACGATGGACTCATAAACCCTGTCGATCGCATCGACGCCGGTGATCTCCATAAACCGTTGGCGATTGAGGCTGTCGAGGCTCAGCGTGACCCGGTCGAGTCCGCTGGCTCGCAGGGCATCGGCATGACGCGGGAAATCGAACCCGTTTGTCGTGAGGGCAAGATCGCGAAGGCGCGGCTTGAGCACGGCGAGCTTTTCGACGAGCTTTGGGACATCTTTTCTTATCAAGGGCTCCCCGCCCGTGAGCCTGATCTTTTCTATCCCGAGTGTTACAAAGATATCCGCGATATACGCGATCTCTTCAAAGGTAAGGATCGTTTCCTTGCGTGCGAGCGCGGGCTCACCGTTCGGCAGGCAGTAAAAGCACCGAAAGTTGCAGCGGTCTGTCAGCGAGACACGCAGATCTCGTATCAGCCGATTGTGAGCGTCGCGCAGCGGCATAAAACGATAATACAGGAAACCTAACCGTTCTGTTTCTTGAGTGCCAGGGCGTTCCGCTTTAGGTTCGGCAGCTTTGCACGCTTGATGGCGCTTCGACGAAACCGAGCCGCGTATTCCTCGGGTGTCCACGCCAGCACCTCCTCCAGATCTACGGCAGTTTCTTCCAGCCTCGGCTCAAACCGCGGCTCGCTGGCCGGCGTTTCAAACCGGTTCCAGGGGCAAATATCCTGGCATATGTCACAGCCGTAGAACCAGTTGTCCAGACGCCCGTTAAACTGGTCCGGAAGCTCATCCGACCGTAACTCGATGGTCGCGTACGAAATGCACTTTTGCGAATCCACGACATACGGCTCCACGATTGCGTCTGTCGGACATGCATTGATACACGCGGTGCAGGTCCCGCAGTGATCGTCCACCGGAATGGTGTCGTAGTCCAAAACAACGTCGAGCAGGATTTCCCCGATAAATACCCACGAGCCCACCTCGCGTGTTATCAGATTTGAGTGTTTTCCTATCCATCCAAGCCCGGCGCGTGCCGCCCACGCTTTGTCCATCATCGGGGCCGTGTCGACGCATATCTTGCCGTTTACGGCCGGGTCCTCCGCTTTGATCCAGTCGAGCAGCTCAGTCAGCTTTTCCCGAACGACCTCGTGATAATCGTCGCCCCACGCATACCGCGAGATCTTGCCCTTGCCCGGCGCGGTTTCATGCGGTTTGTCGGTGTAGTAATTCAACGCGACAACCACCACGGACTTGGCTCCCGGAAATAATCGCTGCGGATCGCTTCGCTTTTCGCGCTCGCGCTGCATCCATGCCATTTCCCCGTGAAATCCGTTGGCGAGCCACGTCTTCAGCCGGTCGCCCTCCTCCACCAACGCAGCTGCGGGAGCGACACCCGCCTTAACAAAGCCGATCTCAAGCGCCTTCTCTTTAATGCGTGTCGAAAACGAGGACATATAAAGATTATCCCCTAAGCAAAGCCGGGGCACAAAAAAGACCGGGCTGCACGCATGCCGCCCGGCCTCCTCCAGAGAACTCAACTATGTTGAATTAGAAGGTGATCTTGGCACCAAACTGAAACTGCCTCGGGTCGAAAGCCGACGTCGGCTGGCTGTAATACTTGCCGCTGCTCGCCCTCTGTCCAAATGCATTGACCACCTGATAAAACGGGTTGCCGGCCGCTTCGTTAAACCTGTTAAAGAGGTTAAAGCCCTCAGCGATTAGGTCCAAACCCACGCGCTCGCTGATACGGATCCGTCGTGTCAGACGTGCATCCACCGAGAAATAGTTATGGGTAATGCCCATGTTACGGCCGAGATTGCCGCTTCGCGGAAACTCGCCCTGGAAGCAGTTCAGGTCTACACCGGTCGCACATAGGGTGCCGTCAGATCTGACCGATGGACGTTCATTAGTACCCTGAAAGTCGCCGTTGCTATCGCC
>JBHENG010000097.1:0-5825 GCA_046262195.1 Pyrinomonadaceae bacterium
GTGGACGGGTTTGACGACGAGGGATTTACCAAGCTATCCGAAACGACCCGTTTCGAGCTAAAGGACGGGCAGTTTGGCAATCGCGGCGAAGGGTCGCGGTGGATGGCCAGCGAGATCACTGACGATTCTATTTTGTTCGTGCCGGTGGTAAAAGCGATGAACTCGTTCCGTTGGCAGAAGGAAGCCGGCGGCGCGTGGAAGGCAATACTCGATTACCCCGCGATCGGCGACAAACCGGCCAGACAGGTGGTCTATAAGATGGAACCCGTCAAAAAGTAAGCGTGTAAACGCCAGACGATCATAGGTCCAAACGTAAGTATCTACAACCCTGTACCGATAAAACGCATCTTCTTTTGAGGTTTCCACGGCTTATCTATGTCTTTTCGCTTTAGATCTCGTTTTTTGAGTTCCAGGACCAGTCTGGCTGCGGTGTGCGGCGGGGCTTTTTTGTGTATAGCGGGCGCTGCTGGCGCCGCAGGTTTGGATCAGCTTTTTGTGTTTAACCCGGATGCGGTCGCATCTAATGCCGAGTTGCCGGTGGTGGTGCCTGTTAGCAATGGCCTGGCGATACAACCGGACAAGATCGCTGAAGCGGCGCTCGCCGATACAGCAGACGGGGGCCAGGCCGAGGTTCTGATCGTACTCGGTGATGAAGCGGACGTTTCCGCCGCTTATAACATAAAAGATGAGGACGAGCGCGGGTGGTTCGTTTACCGAACGCTGACAGAACATGCCGAGCGTACGCAGGCGGGCCTGAAGTCTTTCCTTAAAGCGAGGCGTCTCTCGTACCAGCCGTTTTGGGCGGCCAATATGATAATGGCCAGGGTCGACCGTGCGGTGCTCGAAAGTCTGGCCGAGCGGCCGGATGTTGAGCGCATCGACTCTAACAGGCCCACCAGCTGGATCGAAATGCCGGGAAAGGACGCCGAAGACCCGAAAGAACAAACTCCGATCTTAAGTCTGAACGCCCCTGAGACGATCGAGTGGGGTGTATCAAACGTCAATGCCCCGGCAGTATGGGGGCTCGGCGCGACGGGTCAAGGTATCGTGATCGGCGACCTGGATACCGGCGTTCGGTGGACCCACAACGCAATTAAATCAAAATACCGGGGCTGGAACGGTACGACCGCGGACCACAACTATAACTGGCGAGACTCCATTCACACCGGCGGCGGCGTGTGCGGACCAGATACGATGGCGCCGTGCGATGACGGCAGCCACGGCACGCATACTGTCGGGACGATGGTTGGCGACGATGGTGCGGGAAATCAGACCGGTGTGGCGCCCGGCGCAAAATGGATCGGGTGTCGAAACATGGACCGGGGTGACGGAACCCCTGCACGCTATACGGAATGTTTTCAGTTCATGATCGCTCCGACTGACCTGAACGGAAACAATGCCGACCCGACACGGCGGCCGCACGTTATCAGTAATTCATGGACTTGCACCGTCAGCGAAGGGTGTACTACGGCAACAGAGCTCGAGACGATCGTGAGGAACACAGAGGCGGCGGGCATATTTGTAAGCGTATCGGCTGGAAACGGCGGATCGAACTGCTCCACCGTTTCGCAGGCACCGGGGCTCTACGCCGAGGCCTTCTCCGTCGGAGCGATCGATATCAACAATGCGCTTGCGGCTTTCAGCAGCCGCGGTCCAAGTAATTACTATAATCCCGCGACCCTGAAGCCCAACATTTCGGCCCCGGGCGTGAACATTCGTTCGGCGCTGGGCACAAGCGATACGGCATATGCCCCGTTGAGCGGGACCTCGATGGCCTCACCGCACCTCGCCGGAGTGGTTGCCCTGCTTTGGTCGGCACGACCCGACCTCGCTCGTGATATCGCGGCGACAAAGGCATTGCTGCAGAACACGGCCAACCCGAACGTAGTGTTGCCGGAGCAGATCTGCGGAGGGATATCGTCAACCGTCATACCCAACAACTCGTTCGGCTACGGGCGCGTGGACGCCCTTGCGGCGGTCAATGCCGCGCCGAACGGGCCGGTGATCCAGATCTCAGGCCGCGTTACGACGCCGACGGGGGCCGCTCTGAGAAACGCGTCGGTCTCGATCGTCCAGTCCAATGTGGCGATCAAGACGGTGTTGACCAGTCAGTTCGGCTTTTACCAGTTTGACAACGTCCCGGCCAATAACTCATATATCCTAACGGTAAGATCAAAGCGTTACCGGTTCGCGAGCCGGCAGATACAGCCCGGCACTAATCTCACGGACATTGACTTCACGGCGCAGGAATAGCCCGGGTTGAACTACTTTAATTACTTCACAGAGATCGAGGAAACTTTTGTCCGTCGACGCGGCAAAAATCTGTTTCTGAGCCCGCTCGACTGGGCGCTGATGGAGATGTGGCAGGAACGCGGCATCCCGCTGCATATTGTGCTGCGCTCGATCGAGTCGGTCTTCGACGTATTTGATCAGCAGCCGGCGGGCACGCGCACGATCAAAAGTCTTTTCTATTGCCGCGAAGAGATCGAGGTGCAGTATCGCGAATGGGCCACCGCACAGACAGGCAAGGCGGATGAGTCCGCTGGCGACGGTGCCGGGCTGCCGGGGTTCTCGTCCGAGATGGTGACGGCGCACATTGCTGATGCGATCGATGCTTTGTCCGCTAACGGCGTGGCTGAGCTAAAAGAGGACCTTCATCGCGCAACCGCACGTCTCGGTGAGCTCGCGGCAAACATGACCGGCGATTATGAGAGGCTCGACAAAACTCTCGGCGACATCGAAAAGCTTTTGGACCGGGCCATGCTGACCAGATGGGATCCGGAGCAGCTAAAACGACTGAAAAAAGAAGTTTCCGACCAGCTTCGCGCGTACAAGGCGGACATGGACGCCGAGAGCTATAAGAGCACCTTCGAGCTGATGCTGCTGAAAAGGCTTCGCGAGGAAGCGGGTATACCTCGGCTTGGGTTGTTTTACCTGTAGGACAGTGCTTGCAGAGGCGCAAATGCAGAAGCCCGCACGCAGTAAGGGCGCCGATTATCCTCCACGAAGTCGCACGCCAACGGCTGCATTGGAGCGCGTCGTCGTTTGCAGAAGCCCGCACGCAGTAAGGGCGCCGATTATCCTCCACGAGGTCGCACGCCAACGGTGACAGGCCGCTCTCCGGGACCCGTACTCGAATATTGTCGCGGGCGCCCCTACTCCGTGCGGGCTTCTGCAGTATGACCCTTACTTCGTGCGGGTGGCCGTGCCAGTTTAGTCGCAGTTTGGAAGCCCAGAAAGCAGGGAAGCTGGTCGATGATGATCCCCGCCCATACCACCAGGATCAACGCCGAAAAGATCACTCTTAGTGCCAGATCAATTGGATGGGCCGTCAGATCGTTTCCGGCCCGGAAGCCGCGCGCGGCCGGGCGTAAGATGACAATAAATGCGGTCGAGATCAGCCATAAGAACAAAAATAACGGAAAAGGGAAGTTATTCCTGCCCAAAGGGCTTAGGGTAAATTCGAGCAGCGCAAACGGAAGAACCATGATAGATGCGATGAGTGCTGCCGAAATGAGGCTCAGGACGTTCTTTTTCATATAGGCTCCGTGCCGTATTAGCAGAATATGCTCCCTGACGATACCTGCAGCTGTTTCGGTGAAGATCCACAAAACAGATTGATGTCGATCCCGATTGCGGCGTATATCATCGAAAGTCTGTGTCATAGACTCTTCAAATTGCTGTCTGAACGCCTGCGGATAGAACGAGAGGAGCTTTTTGTAGAGACTTCGAATTAGTTCCTTATTTAGCATCAAGAGATATCATTTCGGGCTGCGGCCTGAGCTTGTCCGCCATGCGGACGATCTGACCGTAACGCTCGATCTCTGCCGCAAGCGCTTTTTCGCCGAGGCCCGTAAGCTGGTAATAGATACGCCTCGTATCGTCCATATCAGGGTCCACTCGCCTTTCGCTCTCCGTGATCAATCCAGCATCGAGCATTCGCTTAAGAGAGCCGTAAAGGGTACCGGCTCCCATTTTTACATTGCCCTGCGAGTCTGCCTCGACTCTTTTGATTATTGCGTACCCATGAAGCGCCCCGGCAGACAACGCAAAAAGAATGTGAAAGACCGCAGGTGTGAGTGATTTTGATTTGTTCGCGACAGCCATTTGCGGAAACTATATCCGTGACGGATATAGTTGTCAAGGGTAATTTGTATTGCATGCAGAAGCCCGCACGAAGTAAGGGCGCCCGCGGCCAATATTCGAGTAGAGGTCCCGAAGAGGGCTTCGTTCGTGGATGATCACGGGCGCCCTTACTTCGTGCGGGCTTCTGCATCAGGGCCTTCGCGCCAGGAGCGCTCCAATAGGTGTTGACTTGTTTCTGTGGTAAACAAGATAGGTTCCTTCAATAAAATCAGGAGAAAACTTAATGAATAGGCTTCGGATCAGGAAGCTTGGCGTTCTGTCTATCGCCAAGATGTACGCGGCTGTTTTGCTTGTGCTGAGTCTGATTATCAGTATACCTTACGGGCTGATAGTCATTATTTACGCGCTGTTTGGAGCGTCGATCCTGGGCGGCAACGCGGCACTCGCCGTGGGCGGCGGGGGCGTCGTGCTTGGGGTGCTGATCATGATCGGGCTGCCGATAATGTATAGCGCGATCGGGTTTGTGGGCGGTGCGATCGGTGCGCTGATCTATAACCTGTTTGCTAACTACCTGGGCGGGATCGAGATCGAGGTCGAGACGATCGGCAGAGTAGCTTGAGCTCCAGTTACGCCGCAGGCGATGAGATAGAGTTCCGGGTGGAGAAGATCGTCCCGAGAGGGCTGGGGCTGGGGTTTGGCGAAAAACTAACGGTTTTTGTCCCCTTGGCCGCGCCGGGCGATCTGCTGCGCGTGCGCATTACTAACATTCGGAAGCGGACGGCGTTCGCTGAGATAGTGGAGGTGATCGAGGCGGGGCCCCACCGCATTCAGCCGCCGTGCCCATATTTCGGAGTGTGCGGAGGCTGCGATTTCCAGCAGCTTGATTACAAGGCCCAGCTCGCGGCCAAAACGGGCATCATCCGCGACTGCCTGCATCGGATCGGGAAGATCGACCTGGACGACGACATCCCGATGATCGGCAGCCCAAAGGATTTTTCCTACAGATCGCGTGCCCGCTGGCACCTGGATCGGGACACAAAGACGCTCGGATATTATCGCCGAGACTCTCACGAGGTCGTGGACATTCAGGTGTGCCCGATCGCAACTCCCGAGCTGCAGGCGACGCTTGAGAAGGTTCGGGAAACCGTCGACTGGAACCGCGTATGGACCGAGCGCGCCGAGCTTGAGGGGGCCGTCGGGGATCATGAGCAAAGCTCTTTGTTCTCGCGTGACATGCCGGAGGCGACCGCGGACCTGACGTTCGCGGCCGGAGGCGAGATCTATTCCTATTCCGCCGAGACATTTTTTCAGGCTAACCAGTTCCTGATCGATGATCTGATCGAAACAGCGATCGGCAACACGGGCGGCGGCATGGCCTTTGATCTTTACAGCGGCGTCGGGCTCTTTACGCTCCCGCTTGCGAGGCGGTTTGAACGTGTGCTCGCGGTGGAGGGCAGCCAGGCATCGGTGGCATATGCAAAACGCAACGTGGAGAACGCGGGCCTCGCGAACGTGAAAGTGATCGCAAAGGGCGTGGAAAAGTTTCTGCTTGAAAACAGGACCGGCGACGTGGACCTCGTTCTAATCGACCCGCCGCGCTCCGGGACCGAGAAACGAACCATTCCGGCTATTGTGGAGTTAAAACCCAATGCGATCTCGTACGTCGCGTGCGAGCCCGCGATGCTTGCGCGAGACTTGCGCGTGCTGCTCGATGGCGGATACCAGATGGACAGCATTAC
>JBHENG010000098.1:0-5788 GCA_046262195.1 Pyrinomonadaceae bacterium
GCGAAATGTCGGCCCCATCCAGGCCGTCTTTTCGACTACGCCCGAAACGGCAAAGGCCGCATTAAAGGCACTTTACGATGAGATCGCGCAGTTTGATAAGCCAGGTTATTTCACTGACGAGGAGCTTGAAAACGCTAAAACGCTTCTGGAAGCAGACGACCTTTATAGCCGCGAGAAACTGAGTGAGTACGGTCATACGCTGAGCTTTTGGTGGTCGACGACGGGTATAGATTATTTTCGCGGCTATCACAAGAACCTTCGCGCTACCACACGTGCCGACATTACTCGATACATCAAGACATACATCCAGAACAAACCTCATATCGCTCTGGCGTTGATCTCGCCCGAACAACAGGCCGTCGCAAAACTTACTCCGGAAGATCTTATCGGAGGCAAACAATAATGAATCGAAAGATCTTTCAGTTACTGGCGGTCTTTGCGGTCACCCTTTCCCAGCTTTACCCGGCGGCTGCTCAGTCGCCGGCGCAGTCAGCCGCAAACGGGATGAAAGTTCTCATCAAGCGGCGCCCAGGGACCCCCACGGTCGCCGCCGGCCTCTATTTCAAAGGCGGAGTGCGAAATACTACGGCGGAAAATGCGGGCATCGAGGGTTTTACACTCAACGTCGCGGTCGAGGGCAGCAAGAATTTTCCCCGGCAGCAGCTGAGGAAGGAGACGTCTCGTGTGGGGACGGTCGTCACATCGGGCAGCTCCTATGACTACAGCGCGCTCGCCATGGCAAGTACGAAGCAGAATTTCGATACCTCCTGGCGCATGTTCGTTGACGTAGCCATGAACCCGGCTTTTGCGCCCGAGGATGTCGAGCGCGTGCGGCAGGGACTGCTTACATCCCTCAGGTCGGAGACTGATTCGCCCGAGGGCTCTCTCGAGTCTGCTAATAGAAAGATCGTATTTGCCGGGCATCCTTACGCGAACGGGCCCGAAGGGTCAATAGAAACCATATCCAAGTTCAAGGCTGCGGACCTGGCCGCTTACCATCGCGGGCTGCTGCAGACATCGCGCATGCTGCTCGTTGTGGTCGGCGATGTCGAGCCAACGGCATTGCAGAAGCAGATCGCGGCGTCGTTTGGCTCATTGCCGCGAGGCGATTACAAAGATGTTCCAGCGCCGCCCGTCCCTTTTGCTAAGCCATCGGTCGATATCGCGTCCAAACCCGTTCAGACCGATTACGTCAAGGGGACATTTGCAGCGCCGTCGATCAGGGACCCGGACTATTACGCCATGCGCGCTGCTATCGCCCTGCTGCAGTCCAATGTGTTTCAGGAAGTGCGGGTTAAGCGGAACCTCTCTTATGCTCCTGACGCTGCTTTGGATGAACGGGCGTCGAATACCGCATCGATCTCAGTCTCGTCGGTAAACCCGAACGAGTCGATCAGAGTTATGCTGGCCGAGATAGACAAGCTTAGAAAAACCCCCGTCGATGAGGATGATCTTGGCAGGATGTCCAGCTTCTTTCTGACGACGTATTACCTCAAACAGGAAACTAACGCGGCACAGGCAGCCGAGCTCGCCCAGTACGAGCTGATGGGCGGCGGATGGCGAAATTCGCTCGTCTTTCTCGAGAAAATGCGGCAGGTCAAGCCAGCCGATATACAGGCGGCGGCGAACAAATACATGAAAAACCTGCGATTCGTGGTCGTCGGCAACCCCGCTGACGTGGACCGCTCCATCTTTCTGCAGGGAGCTCAGAACTAAAACAGGCTGCACAACGTAACGCCTGGCCTGAAAGGAAGGACTAATATGAAAACAATTACGCTCAGCATCTTACTTGTTCTGGTGACGGCAGCCTCGGCCTTTGGCCAAAAGGCTGCGACAGCGAAGGTAGGGCCCGATCCTTCAAAGGCGGTTCGCGACGCTTTTGAACGACTCGTCGACGGCATCAAACAGGTCGACGTCGACAAGGTCATGAACTCCTACGAAAAGAGCGATCGCCTGCTGATATTCAACAACAACGGTTCAGCGACGATCGGCTGGGACAACGTCAAAAGCAATGTCACCTCATCTTATGAAAAGGTAAAGAATGTGACGTTGGATGTGACGGGTTTGCGGGTAGAGATGCTCGGCAAGACCGTTGCATATGTGACCTGCAAATGGAAACAGTCTCAGGAAAACAACGGCGTTCTCGAAAATGCTTCGGGGCGAATGAGCCTTGTATATCGATTGATCGGCAAGGAGTGGAAGGTCGTGCATCGCCACACATCGCCTGAGCGGCCGGCCGCCAACCAGCCCGTGTTCCCGTCGGAAAGGATCAGCGGGGATCGATGATCGTGGTTAATATAGAAAAGCCGCCACTGAGTTCATCAGGGCGGCTTTATTCATGACTGACAGTGATGTCTACACCGAAGAGCCGGGGTAGTTGGAGCCAAGCCGCGCTTCGTTGCCGTCGGCAAGCGAGTTGACCAGCTCGTAATGAAAATAGTCAAACTTGGCGGCAACCGGAGGCTGCACGCGTTTGTCATACATCTCTCGTGACCGATCGATAGCTTCTCTCAGACGTTCATACAGGTCCTGAGCCTCGCGCCCCTCGGTTACTTTTTTCTCGTTATATAACTTGATCTCCGAAACGAGCAGTCGTGCAAACCGCCGTGCATCGTTATGGATGCGTCTCTCCTCGTCCGGCACCTCGATCGGCAGGTCCACTGGCCGGTCACTAAGTCGCGTCGGCTGAGTTGGTACAGCGGCCGGCGGTGGAGGCGGCGGCACAACCGGGGCTTCGACGACGGGCTCCGCATACTGGCTAAATCCTGTTCCAAAACCTGCCGCAGCGGGCTGTGGCTGATACTCATCCGGCGCCCTGCCAAACCGCGAGCTTTCAGCTGGTGCGGGTGCGCTGGCCGAGGTGCCCGAGTCGAATCCCATTACCGCATCGCGGCCGGTATCTGACTCACGAATGACCTCCGGTTCTCGAGGTGATGACGCAAATGGGCTGCTAAAATCGCCGTAACTTCCCTGGTCGCTGGCCGCCGGCGCTTCGGCTGCCGGCGCGCTGAACGGATCATACTCCTGAGCCGGTTCGACAAAAGGCCGGGCCTCCTCTGCCCGTGCTTCGTAGCCGCCGAAGGGCGTGCTTTCGGAAAAAGAAAAATCTGACGGGCTGCCGTATCCGGGGGCCGCGGGAGTTTGCGGCTGCGTGAAAGGCGGCTGCTGCTCTCCATACTGCGCCCTGTCATCGGCGTCGTGCTGAGCATTTTCAAAGTCTGCCGCGCCGCGGTTTTCACCCTTTATTGCCTGTGAGGCCGCAAGCAGCTCTACGGTCAAACCGGCAACGCGAACCAGTGTCTCGAGAGCTTCGCGGTTTATCTCTCCGCCGTCTCCCTCATCCACATAGAGGACAGCTACGCAGCGACCGCGTGCCACCAGAGGCATGGCACACATGTTTCTAGGCTGTCCAAATTCCAGAGGCACCAGAAACGCGTCATCCGCCGAACCGGCTGAACTCTCTACGGTCGAAAGCGATCTGGCAGCCGCTCCCAGAATTGACTCTGACGCCGTCGGGAAACGTATCTCGCGGATGACTGCCTCGGCCGCACCGATCGAACCAAAAACCTTCCAGCCGCCAAAATTTTCGCTCTTGATGATGAAGAACGCGCCGCGCGGAGCAAACTCAGCCGCATGCTGTACCAGTGACTTCAGGATCGCCGACTGCGAATCTTTGCTGCTGATATCATTTACAGCGTCTCGTACGGCGTCATACTTAGGCGTGGGTGGTGCCGACATCTTTTCGGCCTCAGCCATGGCATTAGCCGCGACTTTAGCGCCCTCATCTCGTGCAAGGCGCAAATGCTCTGAAAGAGATTCCCGAAATGGCTGATCGAGTCCACGATCAGAGTCGAAACGTGATGCGAACGCCTGGAACGAGTCGTTGAACTGCGCCCTCTGCTTGTCAAACTCGGCTTCGATCCGGGCCTGAAACTCGGTCGCCTCCTGCCGCATTTCGGCAAGGACGCCCTTCAGATAACTCTCGAATTCAGTTCTAAGGCTAAGTTCGAGTTCTTCACTATTCACAACGTTTCTCCTCCATCAGTGAAAAAAATGCAGTTTGATTGGTGTGTACGCGGACGCGAATTGCAGGCAGAAAGCAAATGTCGTAGGTGCGACGGCAAACGACACAATTCGCCATCATCTCGATTATGACCAATGGGGCGAGACTATGTCAAGAAATTCTTATCTGTCAACAAATAGATCGGCGCAAGGAAAATCTGATGGATTAAACAGCAACGACAGAGATATCGGGGTCGATCTCTTCCTTGATCATATTCTCGATCGCCATCAGCGTGCCGGTAAGCGAGCTGGGGCAGCTGCCGCACGCGCCTTCGTAACGGATCTTGAGCGTGTTCGTCTCATCGAGCTCAAGCACCTCGAGCCAGCCGCCGTCGCCCGCCAGGTATGGCCTGATACGGTCGTCAAGCAGCTCGTTGATCTGGGCCAGCTTTGGGTCGTCGCTCGCCGCAGCCGCAATGTGCCCGCCGACTGTCGCGGCCGCACTTTTGGCGGCACCATTAGTTTGAACAGCCTCGGCCGCCCTTATCGGCACCGCCAGCTCCGGCAGGATCTCGTCCCACTCCGCGTCATCAGTCTTTTCGACGGTGATCATCTTGTCCATGTAAAACACCGACACGACCTCGCCAACATCAAAGAGCGATCTCGCCAGTACATCGTCCACCGCCGAGTCCGCGTCCTTAAACGAGTGCGATGTCCCGTGAGAGACCGGCTCCTTTAAGATAAACTTGACCGCGTTTGGGTTCGGCGTTTCCTGTATGTCTGCGATCTTAGGCATTGCTATAACTTGGATGCAAAATGTAAATGGCGAATCATTACATTTTTTTCAACATTATAATATCTCATTTTCGCTGCCGTTTCGCAATACCGAACGCTAGCCGAAAAACAAAAAGAGCAGCCATTTCGGCTGCCCTTAACTTGTAGGGTCTCGTGACAAGATTTCAAGCGGGCGCACCGCTTGAGAGGGTGCTTCCGGTTGTTAAAAGATCACGCTATGTCCAGGCGTGAAGTTACTCGGTAATATGGATATCTTCTGTCTTGTTGACCCGCCCGGACAAAAACATCACACCAAATATCACCATCGCCAGAGCAAAGACTATTGCCCCGATCATATACATCGTATTCGCCGGCGTGGTCTGGCCGTACTTGTAAAAGCACCAGCCCGCGAGGACAAGACAGATGACAGAAATTACACCGTTAATTAAACCTTTCACAAAATCACCTCCAAACGCGTCAAAACGATTAGACCTTACGAAGTAATGATGGCGAGAGCCTGGGCTAGATCCACGCTTCGCCTGCAATTCGGCACTGCCCGATACTATTTCAAAACTGGTATTGCTAAAAGTACCCCCATATTAAACCCACTTATGTCTAAAGGCAAGCGATTTTCCGTATTGTCTCTCGCATCAACATTTAGCTTCGCAAAATATTGAACGACAAGGGTTTCAGGTAAGTTCGGTTAGTTTCGTCCGTAGCTATTTTCTTCGCGATCGTGCGACGCGGGCTACCCCCTGCAGGTCAGAGATGAAATCTACCGGCTCCCATTCACCCGTGGTAAAAAGATCGGCGACGGCGGAGCTCTGCCCCGACCCGATCTCGACGAGCAGGAGGCCGCCGGTTTTTAGCAATTGCGGGCTTTCGGCGACTAAACGGGTTATCACATCCAGACCTTCGGGCCCGCTGAACAGCGCGTCGTGCGGCTCAAACGAGCCCACCTCCGGCTGAATGGTCTTGGCCTCGGACCCGGCGATATATGGTGGATTGGAAA
>JBHENG010000099.1:0-383 GCA_046262195.1 Pyrinomonadaceae bacterium
CGGTTACAGCAATATCGCCTTTCACGTATCTCCAAGTGGTTCCGAGTTGCCCGCCGGCATTGGGGAGTTTGACCTGGTGATCTTCAGCGCTGTTTATGAGCACCTGTTACCGGTTGAAAGGCAAAGCGTAATTCCTCTGGTTTGGAAACAAATCGCCAGGAACGGATATTTATTTCTCAACATGACGCCTCATAGATTTTTTCCGATAGAACATCATACGACAGGCTTGCCGGTCATTAACTATTTGCCGGATCCTATCGCTTATTGGGCAACACGTAGGTTCTCGAAACGCACTGATCCATCAGAAGACTGGGAGACTTATCTTAGGCGAGGGATACGCGGAGCTACAGAAAATGAAATTTCGGCAATTCTCAATCAACATT
>JBHENG010000099.1:393-5733 GCA_046262195.1 Pyrinomonadaceae bacterium
CGGTATGACAGACCGCATTGACCTGTGGTACTCAGCATTGAATCAGCAAAGAATGCGATTGATAAAAAAAACATTGAAATTTGGCCTGAAAACTCTAAAAACATTTACGGGGGTTGTATTAGTACCAAACCTTTCGCTCGTCTTTCTCAAAAAATAGGAAAGTACTCAGTCGGCGAAGCCGACGTCGTGGTCGGGCCTCTCACGGGCGTAATGCGCAGGCCTGCGCGTTAGCAAGGGCGGTACATCGTCGGGCGCATCGACGCCGCGCTCATCTGAACGTTGAAAACAGAGCGCCAGACTCCTGATACCACCCTCCCTTACAGTCGGGCCCGTGCATCTATTGCAGAAGCCCGCACGCCAGTAAGGGCGCTCTTATCATCCACGAGGAACATTGCAGACGGCCGAACCACAGCCTTCGTTACCTCAACCCGATCTAGCTGCGGGCGCCCTTACTCCGTGCGGGCTTTGGCGTTTCCGACGCCGTTACGACTTCGCCTTCGGCGTACCGGCAGTCCAGTTCAGGACGACGGTTATTGGATTCGAGCTCGAGTCGTCCGCAATGTTGGCGATGACAAAGCGTTTGCCGTCCGGAGCCGGATAATAGCTGTTCTTATCATCCGTAAGGTTTGACAGCGGCATCCGGGTGGTGAAAAGGGCTTGGGGCATGCCCGGCTGGAAGCTCTCGGCGGGGCTTATCGCGACAGCCATGAGGTTGCGGTCAGGTGCAATATAGTACAACTCGCCCCCGTCGGCCCGCCATGTCGGCTGGTCACCGCCGCCCGTAGAAACCTGCCATTTGCCTCCGGTTTGCGGAAAGGTTGAAACGTAAACCTGAGGACGTCCGGTTTCGTCGGAAACATAAGCCACCCAGCGACCATTCGGTGCGATCCTGGAGTGGGTCTCCTGAAAGTCGGTTGCCAGGAACGGGAACGGCTTTTGGTCGCCGAACGTCGGCACTAGCCAGAGATCGAATTTTGTTTTGGGCCCGCCGTCCTGCTCGACAATGATATACCGACCGTCCGGGGAGATATCGTCTGGAAAGGAGTTTCCCGGGGATTCATACACCAATTCATCGGAGCCGGAGCCATTCGAGGGTTTTTTGTAGATCTGATATATACCTGTGCGACCCGACGCAAATATAAAAAAGGAACCGTCAGGCGACCAAGCCGGCGTTGCGTCCGCCCGCGCGTCAAACGTCAGCCGCATTGGGGTTACACGATCTACGTCCAGCAGCCAGATATCGGACGAGCCGGAATCCTCTCGACCAAAAAGCAGCTTCTTACCGTCGCGCGATAGCTGAGGTTCATGATGTATTCCCAAGCCCGAAAGCTTCCCCTGCGGTTTGCCCGTGCGGTCGAACCACGTCAGTTCCGTTGCCTGCTCTCCGCCGGTACGGTAGATCAAATGGCCCGTGGGTGACGTCGAGAAGGATGCGTATGCGGTCGGCCCGATCTCGGTCGGAAAGGTGAGAAGATCCTGGGCTATTGCCACAGAGTCGCCGCTTAGTTCGCCACTGCCCGGATCGAAAGACTGGGCCATCAGCGTTCGCTCGCGACCGAAAAGGAGCATACCCTTTCCGCCGTCGGTCGGAGCGAACTCACCACGGAGGTTGGTGGATATCAAAAACTTAACCTCGGGCGAATCAAGTGATCCGACGAACAGGCCCTCGAAGTCCTTTTTGCCGCGGGCAAAGAAAATAAATCGGCGTCCATCCGGCAGCATCGCCGGCCACCGATGTGAGATCTGTTCGCGCGATGCGTCGAGCTGGGTCAGCTCTGTGGGCTGCCCGCCGTTTGCTGAGATCTTCATCAAAGGCGTGGAGACGGTTGCCGTGTATATGATCGTCCCATCCGGAGCCCACGTGCCGCCTCTCGGATCGGCTGACGCGTCGGCGAGCGTTTGGGACGGCCCGCCGGAAGCGTCGATCTTTTTCAGCTTGCCCTGAGCAAAATAGCCTATGTACTTGTTATCGGGTGACCAGAAGGGAAACATGGCACCCTCGGTTCCCGCCAGCATCCGTGACTCGACCGAGTCGAGCGGACGTATCCACATGGTCGATTCTCCGGTCTGTCCGATCACGGTAAACGCTATCCGGCGGCCGTCCGGAGAGATCGCGGCCGACTCGCCGAAAACGGCCTTTTCGGGTGGAATTACCGAAAACCTGACTGCAACTTCGGGTTCGTTGCCGCCCCAGTTCGAGAAGATCAGGAATGCGGACAGCAGCAGCAAAAGGCCGCCGGCGACGGCCCATCCGAGCCACCCTTTGAGGCTGGATGCAGAACGGCCGGGGACGCTCTCAGCATATGACGTTGTTATAGCCGTCTCGCCCGTCCTTTGAACGCCCGTCAAAGCCTCGATGGCAAAGGCAAGGTCGCTCGCGGAATGGAACCGCTCTTCGCGGTTCTTTTCCAGGCATCGCCTGACTATCCGCTCGAGTCCAGCATCAACGCTTTTGTTTGTTTCAGACAAAATCGGAGGATCCTCCCGAAGAATTGCGCTGATCGTATCGGCCGTCGAATCCTTTTGAAATGCCTTTTGTCCCGAGAGCATCTCGTAGAGCACCGTGCCGAACGAGAAGATATCGCTCCGCTGATCGACCGGCTTGCCGCGGAGCTGCTCGGGTGACATATAGCCGACGGTACCCATGACGGCGCCGGCGTCGGTGTTGACCTTTCGGGTGGGCAGGTTGGTGTTTAAGCCATTTGTGGATGACTCGGTCAGCTTGGCGAGACCAAAATCGAGTATCTTTACCCGACCATCGGACGTGATGAACAGGTTCTCGGGCTTGATGTCACGATGAATGATGCCCTTTTCGTGGGCCGCGGCAAGGCCATGCGCGACCTGCAGCCCAAAGCCGAGTGCTTTCCTGAGCGGCAGCGGTGTCCCGCCGGCCGCGTCCCGCAGCGTTTCGCCCTCCAGCAGCTCGGAAACAACATACGGCGCGCCGTCGTCGGTCTGAACATCATAGATGGCCAGGATATTCGGGTGGTTCAGCGAGCCGGCCGCCTGTGCTTCCTGTTCGAAACGCGCGAGGCGTTCCTTGTCGGTTGAGAGATCGGCGGGCAGTACCTTGATAGCCACGTCGCGACCGATCTTGGGGTCGCGTGCAAGATAGACCTCGCCCATTCCCCCGGCACCTATTAACGACCGGACCTCATAGCGACCGAGTTTTGAACCTGATGTTAATGCCATTGAATAAATACCGGAGCAGAAACAACATAAAGGTTCGGGGCAGGAAAATCAATAAGCGTGTCCTAGCGAAGTTATTAACTGCACAAGGCGCGTGGCATTGTCAGACCGGTTCGTTGTCTGTCGGAGGGAAAAACGGCCTAGGCAGCCTTTTCGATCCCGTATCGGGACAGCTTCAAGTACAGGCCGCGGCGGGTTAGGCCCAGCTCGGAGGCGACGCGTGAGATGTTCCAGTTGTGGCGCGTAAGGGCGTTTCTTATGAGCTGCATTTCGAGCTCTGAGACTGCGGATTCGAGTGTTCCCCCGGCGGGTATGTTCGTAAAGGGCGAGAACGTGCCGTCGTATGACGCGATCGGTTTTACATTTGACGGCAGGTCAAACGGCGTGAGCGGCTTGGCGCTGCGTTTGAGGTCCGGCGAGAGGTGGTCGGGTGTTATCACCTCGTTATTCTCGGCACGGGCGATGACCCGCTGTATCTCGTTGCAGAGCTGGCGCACGTTCCCCTCCCAGTTGCAGACCATCAGCATGTCCACGGTCTGCGGCGTGAACGTGACGTTTTGCTTATCAAATCTCGACGAATAGTGATTTACGTAATAGTTGACGATAGGCGGTATCTCCGCACGCCGCTCGCGAAGGGGCGGCACGCGCAGACGGATAACATTGAGCCGGTAATAGAGGTCCTCGCGAAACGTGCCGTCGGCGACCTTTTCTTCGAGCGGCATGTTCGTGGCGGCAATAATTCGAACGTCGACTTTTAGGGGCTTTTTCTCGCCCAGCGGCTGTATCTCACCCTCCTGCAAAAACCGAAGCAGCTTTGGCTGAACGTCGATCGGCAGGTCACCGATCTCGTCGAGGAAAAGGGTCCCGCCGTCGGCCGTTCGGATCGTACCGGGTGAATCGTTGACAGCGCCCGTGAACGCTCCTTTTTTGTAACCAAAGAGGTGCCCCTCGGCCAACTCCTTTGGCACGGCGGTGCAGTTAAAGGGTACAAAAATACGGTCCTTTCGATTTGACAGCGTGTGGATCGCACGTGAGACAAGCTCTTTGCCGGTGCCGGATTCGCCCGTGACGAGCACCGTAACGTCGGACGAGCGTATCTTGTAAACCTCCTCGACCAGCGCTGTCATCGCCGGCGATGAATGGATAAAGCCCGGCATGAGGCTGTTTGACGTGTAGGGGCTGGTTTCGCGTTCGGCGGGGGCGGATTTGTCCCTCTCGCGCAGTGCGACGACGTCCATTCCCAGCTCGACTACGCGGAGCAGCGGTGCGAAGGAGCTGTCGTCATTCAAAACAGCGCCCGATTGAGGGCTGATCAAAAGCACCGCGGGAGGCGCGGTCGAGCCGCGAAGGTTAAACACCGCGACGTTCCTGACCCGAGCAAACGTCTTTTCTTCATTTTTGGCCTGCCCCTCGTTGAGCTTTGCAACGAGCTCGTTGCTTTCCTGCGGCGAGTACCCGTGAGTGATAAAGGGGTATAGACGCTTTTGATCATTTGGCTGAGCGATCAGGATCTTTTTGGCATTGCTTTCTTGCTGCAGCACTGCCACCAGCTCTCTAAATAAAAGCTCTCGCGTAGCCGTAGCCTCGGCGAGCCGGACGGTCAAAAGCTGCGACACGACGGAGTTGGAACGGCCGCGGGCACTTTCCGCAGGCGATGACGCCAGGACATTCTCGACCCGCTCCAGTTCCCGTGCGACAGCGTCAATATACGACTTGATCTCAAGCTTTTTGAACGTATCGCTTGCCGAGCCGAGATGCTGCAATGCCCGCTTCGCATTTCGCGCATCGAGGTTTGAGCCGAGCAGAAAATGAAGCAGCCCTGTGTGATAAAGATCACCGGCCGCTTCAAAGATGGTCAGAGCCCGGCTGAAATGATGTATCGCCATTTCGCTATCGCCGTCCGCGAGAGCGGACAGCCCGCGTATCCGCTGAATATTGCCGAGCACAAAGAAATCGGCCGACGGGTCGCCGTCCTCGATGGCCTGCAGCGAAGTTTCACACTCCTCCAGGCCGCCCTGCTGCAGATAGCTTTCGGCCAGCACGAGCCCGGCCATGTTGGCGTAATGCTTCTCCCCGATCTGGCGGCTGAGCTCGATGGTTTCGCGGGCGGCGGATTCGGCTTTCGCGAATTTGCCCTGTGCCAGGTAGCAG
>JBHENG010000100.1:0-5523 GCA_046262195.1 Pyrinomonadaceae bacterium
ATTCAGGATGGCGGACAAACGGAAGATGAGCGTGGAGGATCAGGCAAAAATATCCAACGGGCATACCGGGATAGTGCTGGCCGGCCGTTTATTATGGCTGCCGACTGTTTATTCCGAACGAACTCAACGGGGAATACTTTATGGATGCAGCACGAGTTTTTAGTGTTCGCGGAAAGTGGATCAGACTCGCGCCAAATACCGCCGCACTGATCTCTTCCCACTCGAGATCTGCTTCGTCGATATCGAAATGCTCGGTCAAAGCCTCCATAGCTTTTTGCTGTCCGGCAACGCCGCCTTCGTGGCTTTGCAGTATCGCAAATAAAGCAGGACTGATCTTCCAACGCAGGTCCTCTAGTTTGCGTCCTGCGGCAAACGCCGTTAACGCATTACGAACCTCAACCGCCGCGATACCACTCAGGTCATGATCGGCGCCTCCGAGGAACACTGTAAGCGCCGCAAAGGCGGCCGACTCTGCCGATCGTTCGTCATCCCCTGCCATTGCTACGTCAAAGGCGTCCCGCGAAAAGCCCGCAACATGGAGCACCTCTGCAAATCTGTCCGCTGTGAGTGACCAATCTGCCTCCGATGCCACGCGTGGACTTGGGGTCAGCCGCGGCGTTTCGACAATGTTTGAATATATGATCCGAAAATACGGGCGATTAGGAGCATAAAAGCCGATCTCGGCCTGATATCGACCCTCGGGCCGAACGCTGAACCACCAGTCTCCCTCTGCCTGAGCGTGATATATCTCATCGGCCCCACTCACGAGATCCGTCAGCTTCAGTACCAGCGTATAGCTGCCAATATCATTGCCAAATGCCACGCGCAGCATATGCCACGGGTCTTGCTTGATAGACCAGTAAAAATACAGGCGTGTTGGCGTCTGCATTTGCAGCCGCGCGCGATTTTCCCGTTTGAGCTCCGGCAGCGTCGGTTCGGCAAGTGCTTTGAATACTGGTGAAAGTTCTACCGCCAGTTCTTTGCTCGCGAGTTCGGCGCTTACGTCGACGGTGTTCTGCACCTCAGCCACAACCGCCGTGGCCTTCGTTCCGGACGAGGTATTTGACGCTTCAGCCTTAATGCTGTGAAGTTTTGAAACGGACGAGCCTCCCACGACGTCGGCGAAAGGGTCCAAAGTAACCCGAGTTAATCGTTTTCGGGTCGAGGGCTTCGCGGTAACAGCCTTTTTCACCTTGCCAGCCGTCTCAACGACCGTCGATACAGCCGATTTCTTTTTAGGAGCAGCGGTCTTCGCCGGAGTCTTTTTTACCCGTTTTGTTTTCACTGGCTCCGCCACAGAATCGAACGCACCGATCTGAGCGGTAGGCGATATTTCCGCTTCCGACTTAGCCGTCTTTTTGGTTGTGATGGTCTTCCTGGTCGCCATAATGAAAAGGCCGCAATCCTAAAGTATGCGGCCTTTCTCCCAAAGTAACAAGTTGGACGTGGCTTACGACGGAGCTTGGCCAGCTGGCTGGGCGGCTTTGCTATAGCCTTTTAACTTTATATCGACCCTGCCGAACGTGGTATTGAGCTCAGAGCGGACCGGTATGCGCCTATCGTCATCGGTGATCCAGATCACCATTTTCCCTTTCTGTTCGATCAAACGACCCGGCCCAAAAATGTCTGGTTGCACCCTGAAACACGCAATATTGCCGACTATCGATTTCTGCAGCTCGCGGGCCACGATGACCACGGGAACCCGATACACCAGCCCCGAGTCGCTTACCGAAATATCGAAACGTTTGCCCACGGCAAGCGGCTGCAGCCGTGTCCAATAAATAGCGGAGATCATGTCCTGAATCTGCTGGCCAATATCCGAGGCGATCCGGCGAGGCGGCCGCATCGCGTCTTTTGGATCGGTTTCGATGTAGGTGACCTGACGCCGCCCATAGTCAAAGATGGCTTCACTGTCACGAACGCGCTGCTTTTGTACGTCGTGTTTGATGGTGCGCAGGATCCTGAAACTAGAGAGCTCCACGATCGAGTCGTACTGCTGAAGAAAACTATACCTGAACAGCCTTAGGAGGGTTCCCTTGGATTCGGCCTCGCTCTTGATCCGTATATCAGCAGGATTCGGACCGAGTGTTACGGAGAACGTTACGTCTGCGATTGAGATACCGCGAAAGACAGCACGGTTTACGTTCGCCTCGTACTGCAGCGTCTCGCCAACGAACATTTGGCCGGAAAGCCCCGCTTGCGCCACAGCCGAAAAGGCCATCACGCCGAACATCAGCATGGCCGATGCGATAAATTTAAAAGGCACTCGATGCATAGAGATCAGAGGAAATACGCTTTTGCGGCCAGGAAGGCTATGGCACAAAGGGCTCCGATTGCCGCGCGATACTCGCGGTACCGGAAGTATAGCTGAAAGTCGAAATTGCGGCCTGTATCCTTCCATACCGTTAGACGCGGAACAAGGACGGGTACGTTGCGTTCGTACTCATAAAAATCTTCGCCAAAGATCCGCCGCATGTCGTTGGTTTCGATGCTCATCACAGGCAAATAAATGCCCAGGAACAGTGCCACAAATAAAAGGGCGAGCCACCAGACGCCGGCCGCCACGGTGAATCCCACGCCGAGGATGAATGTTCCGACGTAGAGCGGATTACGCGTATACGCATATGGTCCGCTGACAGCGAGCTCCTGTGCCTTGCGGATATGGCCCGAGGCCCAGGCCCGGATCAGAAGTCCGACGATCGCGATCGCTCCACCTATTAGCAGCATCAATGCTGTTGGTCTTGCAAAAACAAGAAACACGATCGCGAACAGGAAGCCGAGAGGTACCCGAGCTCGCTGCAGCAGCCTCTTTGCTTCGATTGCCATGTCTATACTTTGATCGTATCGACGAGGGAAGACACGCGCTGCATGCGAGCATCGACAGCGTCATAAACAACGTCTACATCTGAGTCCATACAGATCCAGTTGGTGCACGTTCGACGGTGGCAAGCGACGCGACAGCCAATGTCTTCGCGTTCAACGCAAATGTCATCCGGATTCAGGCTGCCGTTCCGCCACCACTCCGTAGGACCAAATAACCCAACGACCGGTGCACCGGCCGCAACGGCCAGGTGTGTCGGCCCCGTGTCTCCCCCGACGTAGACCGCGGCGTGTTTTACGAGCTCATAGAAACCCTTCAGGCTGGGCTGGGCCAAGACGATATGCCCTGTTGTCCTTGCCACTACCGCCCGTTCGGCAAGTTCCATCTCACCGGTTGCCGTGGCAATGACCGATGTGATCCGCTTTTCCCGCCACAATCTATCGGCTAAACCCCCAAACTTCTCCGGGTGCCACAACTTTGTCACCCATCCCCCCGCCGGATTAAGAACAGCAAAGTCTCCGCCCGCCCGCCCGATGATCTCAGCCGCCTCTGTTCGATGCTCCGCTGATGTATGAATCGGAAATTCAAGGTGGTTCTCAGGACATTTGATACCTAATGCCCCTTCAACTAAAGCGAGGTTTTTTTTAATTACGTGTACCCGCTCGCCGACCTCGACACTCTCTGTGTAAAAGACGCGGGCGGACGATTCCCGCAAAGCCGTTCTCGCGAATCCGATCCGCCGCGGGGCGCCTGATAATCTCGAGATCAGCCCCGACTTTATCAGCCCCTGAAAATCGATCGTGACATCAAAATCAAACTGCCGAAGATCCTTGACCTGGCGCGTCGCATCCATTAGAACGCCGTCGATGATGCCGCGGCCGCGAAGGCTCTTAGTATCCACTTCGATCAGATTCTCGATGAAAGGGTTATTGCGCAGGATCTCAGCCGAGCGTTCCTCAACGACCCACGAGATCTCGGCGTCGGGGCAGGAATTGCGCACCGCTGCCAGTGCCGGCAGTGTGTGAACAATGTCCCCGATACTGCCCAGTTTCACAAAGAGCAAACGCATAGCGTATATGGTAAATGTTTCATCCTGTATTGCTAAGTGAACCGAAGTATTTACGAATAAGCCGCGGGCAGTCGTGGTATATTGTTGCCACAAGCACCGTAAATATCAGTTGGGAAAAAAGCTGTATGCGCCTGTATCAAAAGAACATCGATTGGCTGTCATTTTTAGTCGTACTCTTATCTGCTGCAGGTGTGGCCGCGGCCTCGGGGATGTTCGCCACAGATACATTTGCGCTGCAATTGCCAACGATCTCGGCCAATAGCGCCGAAAACGTACATTTCAAGTTGCGGGACAGCATGACCGGTATAGCGGTTAAAGGGCGGATCACGACACGAAGCGGTGCGGGCGTCCAGCGAATGTTCGGGACAGATGATGCCGGTCATGGACGGTCGTCACTCATTCCGGGACGACAGGATGTAGAGATATCGGCGCCGGGGTATAAAACATTGACCACGTATTTCGAGGTAAGTGTTTCGCTTCTGGACGTGACCGTCTGGCTTGATCCCGACAATACGGCACCTGAAATGCGCGCGGAAACCACAAACCGCAAAACGGTGCCGGGTAATGCGCTCATCCATGGACATGTCATCGACGTGGAAACCGGAAAACCGGTAAAAGGCGCGCGCTTGTTACTGGAAAATAGTAAAAGCGTCGTCACGTCAGATGTCGGCGGATATTTTTCTGTTATTGTTCCGTCCAAGACCGGGGTGATACCGGCTACGGACACACTCATTGTTGAAATTGGCGGTTCGCCCCTCTACCGCCGCCGCAATGTGATCCTGGCCGAAGGTGCCAGTCATTTCATCATCGATATCGATCGGACCGCCGGGCTTAGTAAAAAGGATGATACGCATAAGCTGATGTTGCCTCCCGACGAATTGCGACGGACACAAGGCCAAGAGACAGACCGAGTGCGACCATCTAATGCCGTTGATCAGAGTAATGCCCCGGCCGCAGTCGTGGTCCCTGCGAGCATCCGGGTGGGTTTTAACTGCCCGACAAAACTCACCTGCTCGACCGTTCAGGTCTTTCCCCTCGACACCTATACACGGCTGGGACTGGATGACGAGTGGTTTTCCTCGTGGCATACCAATTCCTTAAAAGCGGGCGCCATTGCCAACCGAAGCTACGGGGTATGGCATGTCTTCAATCCCCTCACGACAAACTACGACATTTGTAATACGACGTCGTGCCAGGTGATCGACCCAAACGACTCGGCGGCGAGCTGCGATCTCGCGACCGCGCAAACAACGGGAACGATCGTCGTGACAAGCAACGGTGCGGGACCGTTTTTTGCCGAGTACTCAGCCGAGAACAACAATGGGGGCTGCCCGGATGGTTTCACGGGAAACAACGGCAGCTGGCCCTGTCTCGCTGACCCGGTGGACGCGGGCGCAGCGTTCAACGGTCACGGACGTGGTATGTGCCAGTGGGGAACGCAACGCTGGTCCATCAATCAGGGAAAGGATTTTGTCTGGATCGTCAATCATTATTACAACGCCAACGGCAATCCGAGCGGCCTGCGTACGGGCATTCTGCAGATGTCTCCCAATACCATTCTGCCGCCCCCAACGCTCACCAGTCCCGATGGCACCGCGGCCCCTGGTACGTCAGTGACGACTTTGACACCTAC
>JBHENG010000101.1:0-5316 GCA_046262195.1 Pyrinomonadaceae bacterium
AAAAATAATTCGATTTTTACGCGATTATACGGCGGTTTGACTTGACCCTAAGGCTTTTCGCCTGTAGAATTCGGCACTTGAAGGTTGTTTCTTATATGAAACAGGTAAGTGCGGGGCGTAGCACAGCCTGGTAGTGCGCACGGTTTGGGACCGTGAGGCCGCAAGTTCGAATCTTGCCGCCCCGACCACTCAGAATACCGAGATTGGTGTTTCCCCCTTTTTTGCCGAGGCTCTCATTACAGGCAAAACAATCACGGACGAAGTATTTATATTCACAACCAAAACTGGAGGATACTCAAAACATGGCTCGTATGACACAAACGGAAATCATCAACAACCTTGCGGACTCGACAGGGACCAAAAAGTCGGACGTCAAGGCGCTTTTCGACGCTCTGGCATCTCTGGCATCAAGCGAGGTCAAGAAGAACGGCGAATTTACCCTGCCGGGATTCGGCAAATTGAAAAAGACCCAGCGTAAAGCCCGTGACGGTAGGAACCCGGCGACGGGAGCGGTTATCAAGATCCCCGCCAAGACGACCGTTAAGTTCAGCATAGGTAAGGCGATGAAGGATGGCGTCGCGTAACACACCCATTATAATGTGAGTGTTTTTAAGAGGACCGGCAAATCTTGTGGTTTGCCGGTGTTTAATTTATTAAAAAAAGTTCGGCCTTTTATCAAAAAAAGTAGTGACATCGTAATTTTTATTTGCTAACATCTCGTTACAGTTGATTTAAGCCGCATCTCATTTTCAGCAACCAAAGGCTGAGGATTTCAACTGATTATTCAGGAGAAGCATTATGTTTCGTGTTTTTCCAGGTGTTTTGCACGGCGAGAGCAAAATAGGGGTGCTCCCCGTAAGGGGTACAATTTTGAAACAAAGGAGAATATAAAGTGGCAGCAGCTAGACCCATGACATTGCAGGACAGAGTCCTCCAAATAGACCATATTCAGGCACGCCGTTTTTCGAAGCTGACCGGCGACGCCATAGACATCGCAGCTGAAGGCATAATCAGACATTTGCGGGCATGCGCGCGGATGGATGTAAATCCTGACGCTTCTGCAGTTCGAGAGATCATAGACGATGCTTTGAACGGAAGACGTGTCTTCGCCGAGACTTCAAACGATTTATTGGCCGCTTAGTTTTAATATCTACGTAATAAAATTTGACCGCCCCCCGGCGGTCTTTTTTTTATCGCAGCTTTAACCGGTAAAGCACGTACTCGCCAAAGTGCTCCCCCGCATCTCTCTCATACCATTTGTCGACGTTCGCAAAAGAGCGGTTGTCGATGCGTGTAACAAGGTAGTCGAGCCTTGGCACGGCGACGCCGCGTGCATCGAAGTTGACCGCGTACTTAGCAAACCGGCCGGCTTCAGCGTCTATCTCCACGAATGTGAGGGGTTCGTGCGCCGCATTGAGTCGGTCCGTGTGCCTGCCCCATCCGAACAAAGCTATCATGGACACAAAATCGTAACCTGATTTCATCCCGCCGGCGAGATTATCGGGGTCCGTCTCTTCATAATAAAGCTGCTGATAGTATCGTTCTTTATTTTCCTGCCACGTAATGCCCGCGAAAACGTGTTGGTGACGGGCCCACAAGACTGATTGTGGTGCGACGGTCGGCATGTCATCTGCCTCCGTGTTGATGCCGAGATAGAGGACGGTTCGCCGGTGGCGTTCAGGATCATCCTTCGCGATCTCCGTGAGCCGTCGGGCCACAGGCAGCGCCTGGTCTCTGGCGACATTTGCGTCGTCGAGCACGCGAACCGTGTAGTGGCACTCCATAAGTCCCCACGCCACGGCTAATATGGTAAGTACCACGGCGGCCGCTCGAGCCCCTACTTGGCGCTCCCTAAGAGCTTCGCGCCATATCAGTCCCAGGGTAACGAACAAGGCCAGCCCGGCAACGTAATTGCCTATGAACACCTGGTAATGGATAGGCTGGAGTGATTGGCCCGTAATTATCTGCTGGTTAAAAACAACGATCGGAGTAAATGCGAGCGAGATGGCAAAAAGAGTTCCTTTGGCCCTTAAAGATATCGTCCCGGAAAGGACAGATACCGCCAGGAGGATCAGAATGATGAGAGTCACCAGTTCCGGCGGGCGGTCCACATCGGGCGCATGAGTACGAACGAGCATCTGCACCTCATCCATCGTATGTGACCGATTAGCCAGCAGATATGCATAGGGCAACAGAAAGGCACCACACCCTATCCCTAACAGGCCAAGCTCCTTAAGATTCCTGACTAATCCTGCTGGTCTTACCGCCAAGATACAGACGCCTAAACACAATAGCCATGCCGCGGCCGTCGTCCAGACATAAAAATATGAGAAGACAGAGTAGCCGAATACCATAGACGCGAGCGTGGCGAAACCTAACCAGTGATAACTGACAAGGCGCCCGGGGCTCCTGCCCTCATTCGCTTCATCCTCTCCCAACAATTTCCAAACCAGACCCACGAAACCAAAAAACGCCGGAAACGCCATTGCCGGGATATACCGGCGGAAACCTGGAAAATACGGGTAAGGAAACCCCACCCCGAATAGTTCGCCCATACCCCCTTCGCCTGCGAAGACAGCACCTCCGGCGAGCACGGCGAGACTCCCGGCCATCGCAAACAGCGAGTCGCCTGTGATCATACCCAGCAGCCAAAAGATTGCCATCGCCGTGAGGAATGCGGCGAGGGCGCCTGAGATCGTCATTGCCCACGGCGCCCCCATGCCAAACAGCCGGGCCGGCAATGCAATGGTATATGGCGCAGCGAATTGGATGGAAAATAAAGATTCCGGCTGTGGGCTCTCCGGCGAATCGTCGCGTCCGGTATACGGGTCGTTCCGGCGCGGGCGGCCATCAATGAGAGCATTCAGGTAAGAGGCATATGCGACCTCATCGACGTCGTTGTAGGCATAGTGGCCGTTCCACTCACCAACGCGGAGGTAAAGCAGCTTGAACTGCGGATAGAGGGAAAAAATGGCGAGGAACAGTCCTGCTATTAGGCCGAAACGCCAGCGTAACCTCATAGATTGAACATGGAAAGCGGCAACCAAGAATGCTCGGAATATTGTCCAACATCCGCTTTCTGCTGTCCATTTGCCTGATGGGGACCTCTTAATTAGACTTGAGGCATGACTCTCAAAGACACGATAACAGCGGACATGACGGCCGCGATGAAGTCTAAAGATATCGACCGGCTCTCGACGCTGCGTATGGTCAAGGCTAATCTGATGAACCGGCGGATCGAGAAGGGCGAAGAACTCACCGACGATGAGACCACAAAGGCGTTGCTGTCGCTCGTGAAACAGCGACGCGATTCGGTGGAGCAATATGAAAATGCCGGGCGAGCCGAACTTGCGGCTCGGGAAAAGCTCGAGATATCCGTGATCGAGACATATCTGCCAAAAGCGGCAACGCCAGAAGAGATAGACGAAGCGGTGAACGCCGCGCTTGCAGACACTGGGGCCGCGTCAATGAAAGACATGGGTGCTGTCATGAAGGTTGCAATGGCGCGCCTCGCCGGCAAGTCGTCCGACGGTCGGCTTGTAAGCGAAGCGGTAAAGTCAAAGCTCTCTGCATAACGGATCGTCAAATGGCTTTGGATAAGAACAAAACCACGAGCTGGATCGCTCGGAAACGGCGTGAACGTGGGCGCAGAGCGCTTCAGCGCCAGCTTGAGTATCAGGAGAAGAAAGCAGCTTCCGTAGCGGCAGGCGGTCAGGACGAGCTTGCGAGGCTTAATTTCATTCGGTGCCAGCAGATACGGCAAAAACTTGAGGCCGTACGGCCTTTACATGACACGGATCGGGTACTGGAAGTCGGGAGCGGTTCGCACGGACTGGTCTTTGGTTTCGGTAATCGGCTCGGCATTGGTGTTGACCCGCTCGCGGTCGATTACAAGCGTCTTTTTCCGAAGCTGCAGAATGTCGTGCCGACGGTTGCCGCGATCGGTGAAGAGTTGCCGTTTGCCGACCGCTCGTTCGATCTCGTTCTAAGCGATAACGTGATCGACCATGCGGAAAGGCCCCTTGCGATACTCGATGAGCTTGTTCGGGTCCTAAGACCCGGCGGGCTACTCTATTTTACGGTAAATGTTCATCATTCGCTCTATAATGCCGCGTCCCGTCTGCATGGTGCGTGGAACGCCATGGGCCTGAAAATAGAACTTTCTGCGTTTGCGGACCACACGGTTCATTTAACCGAAGAGCAGATCTCGCGCGTTTTTGCGCGGCTGCCGCTGAAGATCGTTGAACAGAACTCCACCGTCATAAGCACCCGGGCGGCGCAGCGTCGTCTCAAGCCGACAAACCCCGACGCGGTGCTCAAGAAGCTGTTCTTTAAGAATGCTCTCTTTGAAGTTGTGGCGGAGCGACAGATGGACACGGTTTCGACCTCACTGTCCATGTAATATCCGCTGATTTGTGTCGCCGAGCCCGCACGTTCTGGTTTTGATGAGAAAATTCACTCGAACAATGGGGGTGTAGCGACGTGTTTCAGCAGGGAGTCTAGGCCAAAATGCTGGTAAGCCTGTCGTGTGGCCATACGGCCGCGGGACGTGCGGTTCAGAAACCCGATCTGCAGCAGGTAGGGCTCGATGATCTCTTCGATAGAATCTTTTTCCTCGTGGATCGCGGCCGATATCGTTCCGAGCCCCACCGGCCCACCGTCAAATTTCTCGATAATGGTCCGTAAAAGCTTAGCGTCCCGCTCGTCGAGGCCATAGCTGTCGACCTCCATCCGGTCCAGAGCATTGCAGGCGACGGCCTCGGTAATACGACCGTCGTGGTCGACCTCGGCAAAATCGCGCACCCGCCTCAAAAGCCTGTTTACTATCCTCGGAGTGCCCCGCCCGCGTTTTGCGATCTCGTGCGATCCGCGTTCGTCAATTTCAACGTTTAGAATGTTAGCCGAACGTTCGCAGATCGTTTGCAGCTCATCGATTCCGTAAAAATCGAGATGAAAAATGATGCCGAACCGCCCGCGCAGCGGTGCCGTGATCAGCCCCGGCCGGGTGGTCGCGCCAACAAGCGTGAACTTTGGCAGCTCAAGCTTTATCGAGCGTGCAGCGGTACCCTGCCCGATCATTATGTCGATATTGTAATCCTCCATCGCCGGGTAAAGGATCTCTTCGATAGCTGGGTTCAGGCGGTGTATCTCATCGATGAAAAGCACGTCGCCTTCCTCGAGATTGGTCAGGATCGCCGCCAGATCGCCAGCCTTCTCGATGATCGGCCCGGCTGTCGATTTAAGATTTGCGCCCATTTCGTTGGCAACGATATTAGATAGCGTTGTCTTGCCCACCCCGGGGGGGCCGGTCAACAG
>JBHENG010000102.1:0-5235 GCA_046262195.1 Pyrinomonadaceae bacterium
GCGAAATGCTGGCCCACCTCCTCGAGAGTATGCTCCGAGCCCGTATTTCCCAGTCCGAAACGCATCTTGATAACCTTTTCTTCACGCGGCGTCAGGGTCGCGAGCACCTCATCAGTGATCTCTCTGAGGTTTGAAAACGTCACCGACTCGGCCGGGTTTAGTATCGACTTGTCCTCGATAAAATCACCCAGATGCGAATCTTCTTCCTCACCGATCGGCGTCTCGAGTGAGATCGGCTCCTGCGCGATCTTTAGCACTTTGCGGACCTTTGAGACAGGTATGTCCATCCGCTTTGCGATCTCCTCAGACGTCGGCTCACGGCCGAGCTCCTGAACCAGCAGACGAGACGTGCGGATCAGCTTATTGATCGTCTCGATCATGTGGACCGGAATGCGGATCGTACGCGCCTGATCGGCAATGGCACGCGTGATCGCCTGACGGATCCACCACGTTGCGTAGGTCGAGAATTTGTAACCGCGGCGCCATTCAAATTTGTCCACCGCCTTCATCAAACCGATGTTGCCTTCCTGGATCAGGTCCAGAAACTGCAGCCCGCGGTTTGTGTATTTCTTAGCGATAGACACGACCAGCCGGAGGTTGGCCTCGACGAGCTCGCGTTTCGCCTTGTTGGTTTCCTGTTCGCCGACAAAAATGGTTTGGTAAGACCGCTTGATCTCGACCGCCGGTAGGTGATATTTCTCCTCGATCGCTGCAATGGCGGCCTTTGCCTCGGCGATCTTGGCATTCAGCACCTTTTTCTCGGCCGTCGGCGGTTTCTTTTCAAGCTTTTCCTTTGCGCGGCTGATCGCACGCTCGGACTTTTTAATATCATCTACCACCTTTCGAATGGCGGCTATAAGCACCTGGCGCGTACGCTCGGTGATATTTAGATTCTTTATTTCCTGCGCAATGTCTAGTCTGAGGCGTGCCGTCTTTCGGCGAAGCGTAAGGAGCTTTTTGGTCTTTTTGCCTGCAGCTTTTTCCTGCTCGGCGATCAGAGCGACCCAGGCTTTCAGCACAGGCTGAAAGTTCTGACGGATGCTTCCGATGCCCTCGAGGGTCCAGCGAAGATATTCCTCAGCCTTGTCCTCCTCGACCGAGATCTCTGCCTGTTCCGAAAACACAACAGTTTCCCGGATGCTCGCTTTTCCCCCCGCCAGATCGTCACCGATCTTCAGCAGACGCTCGACCGCGATCGGCGAGCGTGAAATGGCTTTGTGCGTCTTGATCTGCCCGCGTTCGATGCGTTTAGCAATGGCAACCTCGCCCTCGCGATTGAGCAGCGGCACGATGCCCATCTCCCGCAGGTACAGGCGAACAGGGTCGTTTGATTTGTCCAGAACGCCCGCGGACAGGTCGAGATCGAGCTCGTCCTCGTCAGCCACCGCTTCTTCTTCTTCATCATCCAGAGCAAGGTTCGAAGCTCGCTCCAACAGCTGTGCATCGGTCTCCGCAACCGAAATATTTGCGCCCTCCAGCCGCTCCAGTACATCCTCAATGTCGTCGGCCGACAGCATGTTCTCCGGCAGTTCACGGTGAAGCTGGTCCAGGCTCAGACCCTTCTTCCGTCTGCCGAGCGCCATCAGGCGGTCCATTAGGTCTTCTTTTTCGTCGTAATCAGGCATAGTGATAAAGAATTTTGATTAGATCGCAGTAAAAATCGTTGTTCGCGATTAATTAATAGGGAATCGATTTCCTTCGCGGGGCGGCGGTTTAAAAAACGAAATTATATCACATCTCCGCCGTGCGCCGATGAAGCTCGCGGCGTATTTTTTCAAGCTCGAGCTGCTCGTACGTAAGCTGATTAAATAGTTCGAGATCACCCGCCTGTTCTGCCAGTGCGGCCTCGCGACTGATCTCGAGTGTGCGGTTAGCGATAGCCATATTCCGCAGCGAAAAGACACAGTTTTCAGCCTCAAGTAAAACGCTGTCAAGGGCATCATCGACCTCCCGGCGAGGGCCGCCAGACAGCAGCTCGTGGGCCAGATCGACCGAGTTCTCATCATCGCCAATATGCTCGAGGATCGTTTCCGGCGTTATCTCCAGCCCGTCGTTATGTATCGCAACAAACGCTTCGAAGAGCTCCGCTGTGGAGAGATCGTGATAATCGCTCACCTCAAGCTGTGGAATGATCACGTCCCGCAGCGGGCGGTCAAACACGAGAAGCTCGAGCAGCCGCCGTTCTGCGATTGTGATCCTGGCCCTCGCTGCACGTGAAAATCTCTGAGTAATGTACTGCGTGTCGCCGGAGTGTGTGTTGTTTTTCAGCGACGTCCACAACTCGCGCCTCAGTCCGGCATCCTCAACGTGAAAAAACGCCATTGCCTGGTCAAAACTCTCGCGACGCTGAATGTTGTTTCGGATGGCGGAAATTATCGGCAGAAAATCCTCGATGGCCTCGGCCTTTTGCTTCGCATTGTTGAGATTACGGCCCGACACTGCAGTCTCGAGAGCGAACCGCAGGAACGCTTTGGCTTTGCCTCGGGCGGCGTTATAGGACTCCTCGCCATTCTCGCGAACGAAATCGTCCGGGTCCTTGCCGTCCGGCAGCACCAGCACCTTTATATCGAAATCATACGGCAGCAGATGCTCGATCGCTCGCCGTGCCGCCTTGATCCCCGCGGAGTCGCCGTCGTAATTGATGACCACCCGCTTTGCGAACCTGCTCAAAAGCTTGGACTGCTCCGGCGTGAAAGCCGTGCCGAGGCTCGCAGCCACGTTGGTAATGCCAAATTGGTACAGTGCGATCAGGTCCAGATACCCCTCGACCAGAATGGCAAATTTCTTCTTTCGAATTGAGTCTTTCGCCTGAAAGAGGCCGTAAAGGTGCTGGCCCTTTGTGTAAGCCGCTGTTTCGGGCGAGTTCAGATATTTCGGCTGATCGTCGCCCATGGCCCTCGCGCCGAAAGCGACAGATTTTCCGTTGGCGCCCAGAACCGGGAACATGATGCGGCCTCTAAAACGATCAAAAACACGGTCTTTGTCCTCGTTGACCGAAACCAGACCGGATTGCTCGATGATCTTGTCATTAGCGCCGGCCGTTTTTAGAACGCCAAGAAGAGCATCCCAGCTATTCGGAGCAAAACCAATGTGGAAAGTTTGCTGGACCTCATTGGAAATGCCCCGCGACTCGAGATATGCTCGAGCGGCCACGGCATCCGGCGTGTCCGCCTGCAGCTCAGCCTCCCAAAACTCCAGTGCCCGCTGGTTCAGCTCGACGATCTGCTCGGACAGTTTTTTGGTCTCTTCGCGCTTTTTCTTGCCCCGCTCGTAGCTGACATCGTCCACCGGCTCCGGCAGCATCACGCCTGACATCTCCGCAACCCGTTCGATGGCCTCGGGGAAGTTGAGCCCCTCCATCTCCATCAAAAAGTTATAGACGCTCCCGCCCTTGCCGCACCCAAAACACTTATAAAAACCCTTAGCCGGACTCACCGAGAACGACGGCGTCTTTTCCTGGTGAAACGGACAGCACGCCATCCAGTTCGACCCCTTCTTTTTCAGGTCCTGTGCGTACGGCTGTATTATCCGAACGATATCTGCACGGCTTTTAAGATCGTCGATGAAGTATTGGGGGTAGAGCACAATAATCTAGGGTAAAAACTAAACTTCAGTTTGCGGCTGTTCGTCCGCGAAGCGGACCCGGTGTTCTTAGCCCAGCGATTCATCGTTGGGTACGAGTCCAATAAACCCGCGTAGTCCCGTTAGGGACGGCTGAATATCATCAATCAAAGAGGTAACGAGTGTCACATTCGTTTTCATCCGTCCCTACGGGACTGTCGCCGATATCGTTCCGTTTCCCCACCGATGAATCGGTGGGCTAACTACGTTTGTCCGCTTCGCGGCCTGCAAAATCTTGTCACAATTCAACTGTCCGCTTCCCGGCCTGCAAAATCTCGTTACAACTTCATCTCCGCAATGGTCGCGCCGTTACCGCCCTCCGATGAAGGGGCAAACTCAAACTTTTGCACCAGATCGCTGTTCTTTAAGAAATGGTGGACGTAGTTTTTGAGCGCGCCCGTTCCAAACCCGTGAATTATCCGCACGCGGGGTAGCGATGCCATATAGGCTTCGTCCAAAAACCGGTCTAACTCGTATTCGGCGTCCGCGGTGGTCTTGCCGATCAGGTTGAGCTCGGCGGGGGCGTCGCGAGTGTCGATGGGGCGAAAGGTAGAATCGTCCGCGGGTGCGGCTGGCGTTCTCGAGGTTTTCGAACCAGCATTCGTTGACTTCGCTGATACGGAGGGTTCTGCCGACTGAAGGTCAGCAATTTTTTCGCGTAGGCGCATCCCGCCAACGAGTACCTCGGCTACCTCTTTGTCCATGCGTTCTATGGTGCCGACGTTGCCGAACGAGGTGATGACTTTGGAGCCCACGCCAAGAACCACCCCGTCCGCCGAACCGGCGGCCACCCCTCCTTTGTAAGGAGGGGAGCTTTTTCCAACGCCTCCGTGTCTTAGCGTCTCTCCGGTGGAAACTTTCTGAAGAACAGCCCGGTTCAATTCGGCTTTCCGGGCCAACCTTTCTTTATCTAGCTTGTTCTTTAACGCCTTGTCCTCGAGCGTCTGCATGAACGCCTTTGATTGCCGCTCAAAATCGTCAACGGTCCGGGCCAGCTCGCTCTGAAATTCACGCTGCCGCTCCTTTTCCTTCTTGACGGCCTCAACCTCGAGACCTGCGTATTTCATCGCCACCGCCTCACGTTCTTCCCCGAGGGCGACGCGCAGATCCTCGGCCTGTTTCGTCTCATGTTGAAGCTTTCTCAGGTAGCTCTCGGCGTCCTGTGCTGACACGTCGAGGTTCTGACGTGCGTAATCGATAACCTCCGGAAGAATGCCGAACCGGCTCGCGATCGCGATACCTGAGGACGCGCCGGCGAGACCGAGCAGCAGCCTGTAAGTGGGTCGAAGCGTTTTTTCGTCAAACTCGACCGATGCATTTATGACGTTCTCGTCGTTAGCCGCGTACATTTTGAGGCCCCGGTAGTGGGTCGATGCGATAACCTGGGCACCGCATTTTCGCCGAAAATGATCCACTATCGCGACACCGAGGGCAGAGCCTTCTTCGGGGTCGGTACCGGTGCCGGCCTCATCCAGCAGGACCAATGAAGGCGCAACGCATTTGCGAAACATGTCCGCGATGTTCGACATATGCGAGGAGAACGTCGACAGGTTCGCGGTCAGCGACTGGTGGTCGCCAATATCCGCCAACACGGACCGGTAGAAAGGAATGCAT
>JBHENG010000103.1:0-5197 GCA_046262195.1 Pyrinomonadaceae bacterium
CGCCAGTTGGGACGGCCCGCGGTCGCACCCAGCTCGCCGTTGTAATAAGCGGCGCGGGGCGGTCGGACCTGGTCTGTAATGGAGGTATCGACCGAGAGCAGCATTGTTGGGATGCCCGCGGCCTCGACGGCACGGGCGACGATGCCGAGCGTTTGATGGCAAAGCCGTGACGCGGGCACAAACAGCGCTGCGTGGACCTCGTACCGGTTCAGCCTTTCCGCAAGCTGCGGACCGAGCTCGGAGGCGACGCGTGCGGCGTTTGGAATGTGGCTGCTCACGCTCCACCAGACATTGTTAAGCTGCCCGATGACGGCACTTCCCTGGTACTCGAGCAGGCGGTCGATGGGGATGAGCGAATTTCGGTCGTCGGTCACAGCCGTGGGATCGTAACCCCTGACGTCATATCTGAGGTCCGACGCCTCGATCTCGACCGGAAACTCGCGAAAGCTCAGATCGCCATCTTTTGAAGTGGTGTCAAAGGGCTCAGTGCCATCGATATATGCACCGGCGGAGGAGATAAGCGCGAGATTGAGCATTGGCAGCGCCCGCCGGAGCGGTGTCAGCGGCGCGCGAATGTTCCGCACCCAGGGGTAGCCCGCAAGAGCGTCGTTTGCACGCCAGCGGGAAAACCTGCCCGCAAACTCGCCGCGGTTCTCGATAATTTCCATAAAGTCAGCTCTTCTTAAATTCCTTTGAAAAATCGTAAACGTCCGATTTGGCCGTTTTTGCCGTCCCGAATTTGCGGTTGGCGATGATAAAGAACGCTACGAGCGCCGCGACCATACCTGCAACCAGCACCCAGACCGACCATTCGTGCAGGGTATTAAATTGTATCCGCAGCGGGTCGTCGACCGCGACCTCGTCGATGGGTCTGCCCATCTGCGCCCGCAGCGACGCGAGCCAGAGCCCGATCCCAAACTGCCCCACGGCGCAGGCCGCCCCGAGAATGAGGAGCATAAACCGCTCGGTCCACAGCCAAAACTTATTTATCGTGTGCCGCCCGATCAGCGAGGTCAGTAAAAGGATCGTGGAAATGCCGATGCCGGCAAAATTCAGCAGCAAAAGCGTGCGGCCAACCATCGCGCCAGCCAACTCGCGCTGCGGCAGTACCGTAAACGCCGACGCCGCGACACCGATAAAAAACACCGCCGCTCCAAGCCAAAGCCCCAGAAGCAGCAGTCTGATGTCGGAGAGAAATTTCATTATTGAATAGTAAATAGTAAATGGTGAAGTCGTAAATCGTAAATCGTGAATCGTGAATCGTGAATGGTGAAAAGTGAGCAGTGAGCCGTGAGCAGTAAGCAATCGGCGAGCAGAAAGTAGTATTACTATTCACTATTTACTATTTACTATCTATTTACTATCCTTTTCACTTTTTCACTTTTTCACTTTCCGCACCGCTGACCTCTGACCCCTGACCACTGACCACAGCTCACAGCTCACAGCTCACTGCTCACTGCTCACAGCTCACCGCTCACTTTTGTCTCATCTACAATACATCTTGCAAAGTACGGCACATCTGTTGTAAAATATCCAACGGACGAGCTATGGACAAACGCCTTATTGAGAATCGAAGAGAATTGGAGAGATGGTGCCGAGATCACGGGAAATCTCGTGATGTGCGGGCGCGGCTGTTGAGGGTGCAGGCGAACGAACATATGATGCTCCCGAATGGTGAGATCAACATGTTCGAAGCCCGGCCGGCGTCGGAGTGGGTGGCAGCTACGGCCGGCAAACCGGCAATGTCCAAGCTGTTTGACGATCTCTGGCTTGCGGGCGAGCTTTCGATATTGTTTGCGGACACGGGCATCGGCAAGAGCATCCTGGCGGTGCAAATAGCCGAGGCTATTGCCCGCGGCCATGCGATAGAACCTTTTGAAATGACTGCGGCGGCGCAAAAGGTCCTTTATTTTGATTTTGAGTTGTCGCAGGAACAGTTTGCCGAGCGTTACGCCCGCGTGACGGGGAGCGAGCGCGTCATCAGCGACGAATACAAATTTTCAGACAACATCGTGAGGGCACAGATCACGTGGGACGGGCCGCCGCCGCTCGGTTATGAGAGCACGAGCCACTTTATGTACAGGTCGATGCTGGACTGGCTCGAAAAGTCGGATGCACGGATAATGATCGTCGACAACATCTCGTATCTCAACGACTCGACCCACTCGCCGCACGCCGCCCTGAGGCTGATGAAAGCGCTAAAAGAGCTCAAGCGTACCGAAGAGGTATCGGTTCTGGTGCTCGCCCACACGCCAAAACGCGCATTTCACCGCGAGCTGACGGTAAACGATCTGCAGGGGTCCAAGATGCTCTCCAATTTTGCCGATAACGTCTTTGCGATCGGACGCTGCCGCGACGACGCTGACCTGCGTTACATAAAGCACATCAAGCAGCGGAGTTCGGCAGTCAAGTTTGGCGCGGACAACGTCATCGTGTGCCGTTTGGAAAAGGAGTTTAACTTTCCGCGGTTTCGTTTCGAACGATTTTGTTTCGAGAGCGAGTTTATCCATCACGGCGGCACCATTACCGATGAGGAACGCGAGAGACTCGTCAACGCCGCCGCTGAGCTTCGCAAAGCCGGGCGTTCGGAGCGTCAGATCGCCGTCGAGCTAAATATCAGCAACGCGACAGCGCACAGATATCTGCGGATCAGTGAATCGTGAATCGTAAATAGTGAATAGTGAATCGTAAATAGTGAATCGTTTGCTGATTGCTTATTACTTCTGCCGACTGCCGACCACCGACCACTGCCCACTGCCCACTGACCATTGGCTAATACGCTTGCGACCGGGAAAAGTTATGAAGATGCAAGGACGTGACCACCGCGGCTAGTTCGTGCTTCCGGGAATTGGGCGGTATTCGAGGACCTTGTATACATCCTGGGCGTCGGAATCCGCCAGATCCTTTCTGACCAATAGGACGAGATTGACCCCGGGCCTGAGCGGATAGACACCGACATACTTATAGTGTGTCGCAAACTTTTGTATCATCGCGGCGTCCTGTGCGTCCTTTTTCGCGATGATGATCTCCGAGGTGTTTGCGTCGATCATGGCACCATGAAAATTGGCGTGCGTAAAATCATTCAGATACCAGGTCAGCGGCCAGTAATCGGGTGACACGATCTCGACCGTAGCGTCTTTGCCCTTGCCGCTCTTTTCGGCATACCACTCGATCTCGCGCACCAGGTCAAGAAATCCCCTCCGCGTGTGGGCGTACACGTAGCTCATCTGTTCGTCGTCGTATCGGACAAAGTTGTGTTGATAGCTCTGATAAGCCAACAGCGCCGATGCGCTGAGCGCCAGAGCCCCGCCGACGAGTCTCGGTGCGATCTTTTTAGACAGCGCCAACTCATTGATAGCGTAGCCCGCAGAAATGCACATCGGCAGCAGAAAGCTGAGAGTCAGCCAGGGTGTTTTGTAAGGAATGAACGAGTAGGCCGCGAACAAGCCAAACGCCCATAGCCCGGCAAACATCGCGAACCTGTGCCTCGCCGTGATCAACGCGATCATTGCCCCGAGAGCCGACAATATCATTATCGGTGCCTCGACCTTCATTCCCCATTTTAGGTAGGCATAAAGGCCGTTTTGCGTGTGGTCCTTGCTGCCCGTCTTGGTCCAGATCGCATAGGCCTCAAAGGCCTTTGACACGCCCTCGGCATAGGTAAAGAATGATGAAAAGAAAAGGACGCTGAGGTAGATAAATACCGTGGCGGCCGCGGCGCTGATGAGCAGCAGGTCGGTGCGGCTGTCCAGGCCCTTACGGAAATTATTCCAAGTCAGGTCTACGGGCTCAGCAGTGTCCGACTGGTCATTCCCTTTTAAGTCAACCAGAAACAATACCCACGCCGCGATCGTTCCGAGAAACAAAAAGACTATCGAATAAAATACGAACGGTTCAGCGGGTCTCGTCGTGCCGCTGAATGTACTGTATAGCCACTTGATTCCTTCAACGATACGATCGCTAAACCAAAGAGCGGCGAGGATCAACACGGCGTGAATCCCAACGAGCACCCGAAACCAGTTCTTCTCAACTGCGTCGCCAAACCTGATACCGCGCCAGATCCATATGCAGAAACAGGCGATCAGCATGGTGCCAAGCGTTATGAATGCCGTTTCTTTGGTCGCGAACATCAGAGCGACCGATGCGGACGCAAGCAAAAGGTATATCGGGCGTCCGCCGTCCCATGCGAGCAGCATACGCAGTACGTAATAAGCGAGCGCTGCCTCGACCAGCAGGAAGGCCGCACGAAATGCCCATACTGCCGTGCTGTTTGTGCCGCCTAGAAATGACGCCAAATTCAGGGCCGATGGCAAAAAACATACCACGAGAATAAGCCCCATCCAGAACACAGCAAACGGGCCCGCCTTGCGCTTCTCGATAAAAAACAGAACCGCGACAACGACGGCCAGGCTCAAAAAGACAAAGAATATCTCGTGAATAAAGTACCTCGAGATATAGACCATGCCCGGCGACAGAGCGAGGAATAGGGCGGTCATGAGGCTGCCGATCGTCCCTATGTACCGGCGCAGGAACAACGCAAGCACAACCATCAGCACACCAAAAATGGCTACACTGGCGCGGATCGGTATGGTTTCCAGCCCAAATAGTTTGGTAAATGCGAGCGAGATGTAATAAAGCGTGGGCCCGTGGTAGTTCGCTGGATCGTATTTATACGCGCCCTCGCGAAAAAGCGTGGTCAGGAAAAAGCCGTTCACGCCTTCGTCGTGGTGCAGCGGCTTGAGTCCGAGCGCAAAAAAACGCAGGAACACGGCAAGGATCGTCACCAGCGCCGAGCAGGCCAGCCAGACGACGTCTATCTCCCTTTTTGGTCCCTCTGCCGGCGAGATCTCGCCTCGATCCTCTTCACTCATGTAAGATTATTTGACCTTGTAAACGCGATACTGTCCCACCTCAGCGACCGTCTCAAATCTTCTGAAAAATTCTTCGTTAGCGTTCAGCGTATTTCGCTCTTCGGGCGAGACCAGAACATACTCGATATTGTATTTTTTCAGCAGAATATCCGCTACTCCACCGCCCTCGTACACTCGCTTGACCTCGCCCTCACGCGGCAGGTAATCGATGCCGTGTGACGACAAATGGCCGCTGTAACGCATCAACGACTGGCGGCCCGAGAGCACTACTGCGGAGTTGAAAGTCGGGGCGTTGAGAAACAGTGCCCCGGGAGCGGTCTTTTGTC
>JBHENG010000104.1:0-5074 GCA_046262195.1 Pyrinomonadaceae bacterium
CATCCATACCCACACGGGTGCGGGGGCGTACATCTGCGGCGAAGAGACTGCTTTGCTCAGTTCTCTGGAAGGATACCGCGGCCATCCGCGTATGAAGCCTCCATTCCCCGCAGTCGAGGGGCTGTACGCATGTCCCACCGTAGTCAATAACGTTGAGACGTTCACTTCGATCCCTCAGATCGTCGAAATGGGCGGCATCGCCTGGCGTGATCTGGGTACTGAAAAAAGCGGCGGAACCAAGCTCTGGTCGATTAGCGGCCATGTCAAAAAACCCGGAGTTTATGAGTTGCCATTGGGATATGCTGACATGGAAAAGTTCATTTTTGAGGACTGCGGCGGCATGCTCAGGGATGATAAGAAGTTAAAAGCCGTTATCCCGGGCGGGTCGAGTGTTTACATAATGAACGCGGGACAGATACTGGGCAAGAATGTGACACTCGACTACGAGGGCCTCGTCGCCGCAGGCTCGATGCTCGGCACGGGCGGCATGATGGTCATGGATGAGACTGTCGATATTATGGAATCGACCCGCAACCTTACCGAGTTTTATAAACATGAGTCATGCGGCTGGTGCACACCCTGCCGTGAGGGCACCGACTGGCTCGTAAAGATCTTTGACCGGATCGCATCGGGCGGCGGGCGGCCCGAGGACGCTCAACTGATGCTCGACATCTGCGACAACATTGAGGGGAAATCATTTTGTCCGCTCGGAGACGCAGCCGCATGGCCGATACAGAGCGCCATCAAACAGTTTCCCGGCGATTTTCGGCGTTGGCTCGTGGAAAACACGAGGAGTAATGAAGTAGAAGCGAACGTTTGAACTTAATGGCAGCGATCTTTCGAAAATTGATACGTTTCGCGACACTGACTGCGTTATTAGGAGTCAGCCTCGGTATATCGCTATACGCCCAAGGCGGACGGCCAATGATATTGGTGCCTGGATTGGCGGGGTCGGAACTTCGTCATAAGGAAACGGGCGAAGCCGTGTGGTTCCGGGCGACAAAGTCGAAACTCGAAGACCTGCGTCTGCCGATCTCCACCGACATTGCCTCTATCCATGATTCGCTCGTACCCGGTGATGTCCTCAGAGTCGTCAAGGTTGGGCCCGTTCCCGTGACGGATGTATACGGCGGCTTTATAGAGGCGATGAAGCTGCGGGCCGGGTATCACGAGGAGAAATGGGACTCACCATCGGAGAAGGGGTCGGAAAACGCAATATATGTTTTCCCATATGACTGGCGCCTGGATGTTGTGACAAACGCTCGCCGGCTGGTCACACAAACTCAAGCGTTGAAGCTGAAGCTAAAACGACCCGACCTGAAATTTGATATTGTCGGCCATTCACTCGGAGGACTCATTTCACGGTACGCCGCGATGTACGGCGACTCGGACGTACCATCGGGAACGGCCAAACCTCAGCCGACGTGGGCGGGGGCCGCTCATTTCAACAAGATCATACTGATGGGGACTCCCAACGAGGGGTCCGTGTCGTCGCTGAGCTCTCTGCTCAACGGCTTTACTATCAGCGGCATCCACCTTGATCTACCGTTTGTTCACGACACGTCAAAGTTTATGGTATTCACGATACCGGCGGCTTACGAGCTTTTACCGGCTCCGGGAACCCTGCGAGCTTTCGACGATCGGCTCGAGCCGCTCGAGGTCGACCTTTATGACGTCAAAACCTGGAACCAGTATGGATGGAATGTAACGAATGATCGTGACTTCGTTTCAAACTTCAGCGCCGCCGAGCGAAAGATCGCCGATGCATATTTTGAGACCATGTTAGCTCGAGCGAAGCGGTTGCATGAGGCCCTGGCCGCCTCAAACGGCAAGGTTACGGGTATTTCATTTCAGGTCCTGGGTTCTGATTGCGGCATGGCTCCTGATTCGATCGTAATCCGCCGAGACAGCGAGCGAGATAGCTGGAAGACACTATTTCGCCCGAAAGGTTTCACGCGCTCTGACGGTGAAAGAATAACTGACGGTGAGCTAAGAAAGATCATGATGACGCCCGGCGACGGCGTTGTGACCCGACGGTCGCTGGAAACAGCAACCCAGTCGGCAACGGCGAAGGTAGCATCGATGCTGGACAGCGGCCCGGGCAAATACATCTGTGGCGATCACAACAAGCTGGCCGCAAACGTGCAGGTCCAGGACTATATTATCGGGCTGCTTCGCGGTAAAACTGTCATCGCGAACAATGCAGCGGCTGTGGGTAAGTAAAGTACAGGTATAGGAATAAATATGGGAAAAGGAGATAAACGATCAAGACGAGGCAAGATCTTTGCCGGCAGCTATGGGAAAACCAGGCCTAAGAAGAAAAAGGTCACTGTGCAGCCGGTGGAGGAAAAGCCCGTGAAGAAACGCGCGGGCAAGGCCCGGCCCGCAGCATGAACTTTGACGAATCAAAGACAGGCGGCTGGAACGCGAAACTAGCCCGGCTGGTCGGTGAATGGTCGGGCGCTACTAAAACCTGGTTCGAGCCGGGTGTTCTGGCCGACGAATCGCCAATGACGGGCAAGATACATCGATACTCGATGGTCGGTTCATTTGCCACGAATATTGCTGACGGCTTACAACATTACTCCTGAGGGCGAGGAGGCCAAGGCCACGGAAACGCGTTATTTAAGAAAAGTTTGATGTCGATAGAACAGATAAGAGTAACGATAAACGAGCAGGAATTCTCCGTCGACAAGGGCGCGCGCCTTATCGATGTGTGCCGCGAAAAAGGTTTCGGCATTCCATCGTTTTGCTACTACCAGGACCTTGAGCTGCAGGCGTCGTGCCGCATGTGCCTTGTGCGGATCGAAAAAATGCCAAAGCTGCAGACGTCCTGCACGATCATCTGCACAGACGGAATGGTCGTCACAACCCAGAGCGAAGAGGTCGAAAAAGCGCAGCGTGCGATGGGCGAGTTTTTGCTGGCAAATCATCCTCTTGATTGTCCTGTCTGCGACCGTGGCGGCGAATGCGAGCTGCAGGAGGTCATTTTCGATTGGGGCGATGTTGAAGAGCGGTTTACAGAGAAAAAGAACGCCCAACCTGAGAAATACCTTTCGCCCATCGTGGCGAACGACCCGCAAAGATGCATATTGTGCAAGCGCTGCACGCGCGTCTGCAGCGAATGGATGGGTGAGGACGCCATCGAGGCGGGTAATCGCGGTTCAAATACCGTTATCGGGACCTACGGCGGGTGGCTCAACTGTTCGCAATGTGGGAATTGCATCGAGGTCTGTCCGACAGGTACGCTGCTCGATGGTGTTTACCGACACGAGACCCGGCCGTGGGAGCTGAACCAGATCATATCCACCGATCCGTACAGTTCCGACGGGATGCAGTTAAGCATTGGAGCGCGAGGCGATATGGTCCACCGGATCGTGGCCCGCGACCGGTACGTGAATGGTCTGAACGGCGAGTTTCTCGATATTAAGGCCCGATTTGCCCACGAGTTTATAAATCACGGCGACCGCATCAAGACACCGCTTATCCGCTATTCGAAGGACGGAAAACTGATTCCCGCAACGTGGGATGCCGCACTAAAGCTGACAGCGGAGAGATTGAAGGCCAGCGAAGGTTCTATTGGCGTCGTCGCCAGCCCTCGACTCACCAATGAGGCGATCTTTACCCTGAAAAGATTTGCAACAGAGGCGGCAGGCAGAAAGGCATACGCGATCTCTGATCGGGCGTCGATGGCAGCATTTTTCGCGAATATGAGCGCCCCGTTGGCTACGCACCGTGATATCCGGTACGCCAAAACCATCGTCCTGATCGGCGGTGAACCCGAGGAAGAGCAGACTTTTACCGGTAAGCAGATAAGGCAGGCAATAAATAACGGTGGTGCCAATCTTATCGTCATAAACGAGACGCCGATCCGCATTATGGGGCAGGCCCGGCAGTTTATTCATGTGAATGCAGGCTCGATCGACGCGGTCGCGTTAGCGTTTGCAGATTCGATGGACTCGACCGTCGCCGGGAAATTGGGTATCGAGTCAAAAGAATTTGAAACTGCTTTGCAAACCATCGGTGAGACCGAGGGCGATCTGATCATCATGGTCGGCAACGATCTTTCATCTGAGGCCCAGTCTTTGATCGCTGCATCCGCCGGGAACTTCGCCTCTGAAGCCCGGCGGGTCTTGCTCCATCCACTGCCGCTCTATAACAACTCGGTTGGTGCGATAGACATCATGCCAGATGCCCAGTCGGTGGAGGTCGTTGCGGCCGGTTCACGGGCACTGCTGATCGCCGGCAGCCTGCAGGACCCGAGTGTGCTCCAGGGGAAAGACTTCATCGTTGTTCAGGAGCTGTTTCAGACTGAAACAACCGATTATGCAGATGTTGTGTTCCCGGCCGCGAGCTTTGCGGAGGTTGACGGGTCGTTTACCAATAACGCGGGCAATGTTCAGCGGGTACGCAAGGCGATCGAGCCTATACACCAGTCAAAGCCGGACTGGACGATCACGAGTCTGATCGCCCGCGAGATGGGAGCCGAGATCAGCTATGACTTCTCGGCGTCCATGATCTTTAAGGCGCTTGCCGACAGCACAAAACCTTATGCCGGCCTCCGCTACCCGTCTTTGAAGGATGAGTCTGCTCCAGTGCAGGCCGCACATCAGGTACAAATAGTAAAAGACCCGTCGACCGAAACCGCCGTCCTGAAAAAGCGTCTCGAATCGATGCCCGACAACGGCAGCAAAAATACCGTGACCCCCAAGGTCGGCCACAAGCTGCATCGTTTGACCACCATGACCAGCAAAACGGCGCAGTTTCACCTGCTGGCCAACGGTAATCCAAAGCCGGATAATTTGCTGGTGTCGCCGCTGGCCCAGTTCGATCTGGACGGATCGCCTCGACAGGAATTGGTTGAGGCCGCGGCAGTTGGGCTCCGGGATCGTTCGACAGGAAGCAGCTCTTGATATGGAATCCGTTCTAAAAACTGCATTTCCGTACGCCGTGATCAGTGTCGGCATTCTCGCGGCCTTTCAGGGCGTCCTGATGATCGTCGCGTATACGGTCCTGGCGGAAAGAAAGGTGCTGGGCTGGATCCAGGGTCGCATCGGCCCGAACCGCGTGGGGC
>JBHENG010000105.1:0-570 GCA_046262195.1 Pyrinomonadaceae bacterium
ACACAGGACTTGCGATCGACGAGCTTGAGCGGCTCAACCGTGGAGTTCGAAAAAGCATATTTAAAGGAAAACTGCACCTTTCGCGGACCGGCGTATTTGGCATGTCGTTTGGCGGCACGACGGCGGCTGAGTTTTGCGCGGTTGACAGGCGCTGCAGAGCGGGGATCAATCTAGACGGCCTACAGATCGGCGCTTTGCTCGATCGGCCAATGGAACGGCCCTTTATGTTTATGCAGAGCGAGCCCGGTGGCACGATCAATCGCCTTTTCTTCGACCGGTCGAAAAATGACGCCTATTACGTGACGGTAAAGGGCACGAAGCACTTTAACTACTCGGATTTCTCGCTTTTTTCGCCGGATTATCAGAAGGCGGGAATTCTTGGCACCATCGATGGCGGGCGGATGGAAAAGATCGTCAACGATTACGTCCTGGCCTTTTTTGATAAGTATTTAAAGGGCAAGCCGGCCCCGCTGCTCGGCGGGCCATCGGCAAGCTATCCGGAGGTCGATTTCCGCCGGATTGCGGCCGGACGGTCGAGGAACCGGGCGGCAAATCCATATGACACTATCA
>JBHENG010000105.1:580-4879 GCA_046262195.1 Pyrinomonadaceae bacterium
CCTGCTTATCAAACGCGGCAACGCCGACGCGCAAACGCCAATCACCACCGTGGTCTTCTCGCATACCACAGTTGTAAATGCCGATACTGTTCAAAACGACGTCGCGGTTGCCATTCAGGGCGACAAGATCGCCGCGATCGGAAACCTCAAGGCCGCCGCTGCAAGTCAGGTGATCGATGCCCGCGGAATGGCCGTCGCCCCCGGCTTTATCAATATGCTCTCGTGGTCGACCGAATCTTTGATAGTCGATGGAAAGTCGCAGGGTGAGGTCCGGCAGGGCGTAACCACGCAGATCATGGGCGAGGGATGGTCGATGGGACCCCTCAATGAGCGAATGAAACGCCAGATGGTGGACGAGCAGGGCGACGTCAAGTTCAATGTCGAGTGGACGACGCTCGCCGAGTACCTCAAATATCTGGACAAACGCGGCGTTTCGCAAAATGTCGCCTCGTTCGTCGGAGCCACGACCGTAAGGATGCATGTCCTTGGTGAAAATGATATCCAGCCGACGCCAAAGCAGCTCGACGAGATGCGCGAGCTTGTGCGGCGCGAGATGGAGGCCGGAGCGCTCGGCATCGGCTCGTCCTTGATCTATGCACCCGCGTTCTATGCCAAAACCGAAGAGCTGATCGAACTGTGCAAGGTGGCGGCAAAATACAAGGGAAAATACATCTCGCATATACGCAACGAGGCAAACAAACTGCCCGAGGCCGTTGAGGAGCTGATCCGAATTAGCCGGGAGGCCGGAATACCGGCCGAGATTTATCATCTCAAGGCGGCCGGCACAACAAACTGGCCAAAAATGGACAAGGTGATCGCTATGGTCGAGGCGGCCCGCCGCCAGGGAATGAAGATCACCGCCGACATGTACACATATCCCGCCGGTTCGACGGGTCTAAACGCCTCACTGCCGCCATGGGCGCTCGACGGCGGGTATGAAGAGCTATATAAACGGCTGCAGAACCCCGAGATGAGAAAAAAGATTGCCGAGGCCGTTCGCACGCCGACCGACGAGTGGGAAAATCTTTATCTCAATGCCGGCTCGCCTGATCGCGTGCTTCTGGCTGGCTTTAAGTCGGAAAAGCTGAAACCGCTGACCGGTAAGACGCTGGGCGAGGTGGCGAAAATGAGGGGTACGGATCCGGTCGAAACGATCATGGACCTGATGCTGGAGGACCGCTCGCGGGTCGATGCGATATATTTCCAGATGTCGGAAGAAAATATCAAAAAGCAGATTCGCCTGCCGTGGGTTTCGTTCGGCTCGGACGGCGCGTCAATGGCGCCAGAAGGTGTTTTTCTTAAATCCTCGACGCATCCGCGGGCTTACGGCAACTTTGCCCGTCTCTTGGGCAAGTACGTGCGCGACGAAAAAGTGGTCGAGCTCACGGAGGCCGTACGCCGTTTGAGTGGACTGCCCGCCACCAACCTCGGCCTCGACAGGCGCGGATTTCTCAAACCCGGAATGTTTGCCGATGTCGTCGTATTCGACCCGAAAACCATCGCCGACCGCGCCACGTTCGCAAACCCGCACCAATATTCGGTGGGCATGAGACAGGTTTTTGTGAACGGCGTGCACGTTCTCAAAGACGGAGAACATACGGGCGCAAAACCCGGCCGCGCTCTGTGGGGACCGGGGAAGGTCAAATAGTAGAGTTCTTTGAAAAACCTCTCTCAGTGGTGCACAAGCCCGCGCGTAAGCAAGGGCGTAACATCCAGCCTGAGTGTTTCGCCCTTGCTTACGACGCGGGCTTGCGCATTTTGGATAATTCAGGTGGTTTTTCAAAGCCCCCTAGTAGTCAAGCTGGACCGAAAAAACGACCATTATGCAGCCGCCGACTTTTACCGACATTCTACAGGCCAAACGGACGATCTCGCGCTATCTGCCGCGGACGCCGCTCGTCAGCTATCCCCGGCTCGATAAGCTCTGCGGCACGCGCATTCTCGTCAAGCATGAGAACCATCAATTGACGGGCGCCTTTAAGGTGCGTGGCGGCATTAACCTGATGTCCCGGCTTTCCGCCGAGGAACGCTCGCACGGTGTTATCAGTGCATCTACCGGCAATCATGGCCAGTCGATTGCTTACGCCGCGCAACTTTTCGGCACGCGCGCGGTGATCGTCGTTCCTGCGAATGCAAATCCTTTGAAGGTCGCGTCGATGAAGGACCTCGGAGCAGAGGTCGTTTTTCACGGCGCTGATTTCGACGCCGCTCGTGAGCATTGCGCAATGCTCGCAGCCCGTGAAAAACTGCGATATATTCATTCGGCCAATGAGCCGATGTTGATCGCCGGGGTCGCCACAATCGCCCTCGAGATCCTCGAGGTCGCTCCAGATGTAACGACAATCATAGTGCCGATCGGCGGTGGCAGCGGCGCGTCGGGTGCCTGCGTGGCGGCCAAAACTCTTAACCCGAAAATAAAAATCATCGGCGTCCAGGCCGAGCGGGCCCCGGCGGCTTACAGATCCTGGAAAGCCCGAGAGTTGCGGGAAGACAAAATGGAAACCGCCGCCGAGGGGCTCGCAACCCGCGTCGCTTTTGAGTTGACGCAGCAGGTCCTGTGGCAATCTCTCGACGATTTTATTTTGGTCACCGAGGACGAGATCACGCGCTCGATCAGTCTTTACATCGAAAACGCGCACACCCTGGCAGAGGCCGCAGGTGCCGCATCGCTGGCCGCCGCGCTCAAATCACGCAAGCGCCTCGCGCGAGAAATCGTGGCTCTGGTTTTGAGCGGTGGCAACATCACGGTCGAGCAGCTACGCGGAGCCCTCGCCGCGTAAGCTTTGACTTATGCTGCTCCGTTGTCAGCGGATGAAAAGCGCGTTCCCCTGCTTGGCATCCAAGAACGCAGTGGAGCCCGGCTGCCCATCGATATCAAATTCCACAAGGCAAACTTGGCGTCGGACTACCGCTCTTCAACGCCATAGAAAAAGGAAAGCATGTTTTCACCCTTCCCTTGAGTTTGATATGGCTATGCTGCAGCTCTCCCTGCTTCCTGCTCAACCATTGAACATTCCCCGTCCGACTACTATGGTGAGTCCAGACTGCTGCCCGTACTGAACGACCTTTTGCCTGGAACACGTCCCGCGAGTCTACTGATCTCCTATAACGATGTGACAGGTCGGCGATGGGCGGAGGGTAATTTTGAGAACCTTTCGCGATTGAAAATTGTCGGCCCCAATAGCCGGATCTGTCGCTTCAGTCAACCAATGAGGACAGACCTTGATGCTAAATACGATAGACAGATACGGGCGTTCGGTGGTGAAGGCCAGCATTTGATAGAACTACTGAAGTCGGCATCATCGGCCTTGGAGGTATTGGCTCCCTCGTGGCTGAACAAATGGCCCGTGTTTGGGGTATCGGACCTCGTGCTGATCGATGATGACCAGGTCGAGGCCTCAAACATTAGCAGAGTCTTGCGGAGATAAGCATGTGACGGAAGCGATTGTCCGCGTAAGTATGTACAGATTAGATTACGCTTCGCTTCTGAGTGTCGGAATAAATAACCCATAAAGCGACTTTCTATAAGAGGATTTCGCCCTTCCCCGGCTTGTGATGTCGACTATAGTAGAAAACAGCTTTGGGACCCGCGAAAGAATCGAGTTAAATCAGTCCAATAATATCTTCTACGATGGAAACTGATCCCATGACTTACGACCTGATCGTAATAGGCGGCGGTTCTGCTGGTTTGGTAGCGGCCGGCGGGGCCGCACTTTTGGGGGCAAAGGTTGCTCTCATTGAGAAAAATCTACTCGGCGGTGATTGCCTCTACACGGGTTGTGTTCCTTCGAAAACACTTATCAAGTCGGCGAGGTTTGCGCACCAGGTGCGCCACGCGGATCGATTCGGCTTTCAAAATCTCGAACCCAGGTTTTTGGAAAACTCCTTCTCATCGATCTCGACCCGAATTCGGAATGTCATCGAAGTGATCGAACATCATGACGCGCCGGAAGTGTTTGAGGCCATGGGTCTCGAAGTAGTGTTCGGCTCGCCAACATTCAAGAATCCATACGAGATTGAGGTATCGCTGAGCTGTTCAGGTGAAAAGCGGGTCATGAAATCAAAGCGATTTTGTATTTCGACAGGTTCGCGCCCCGTGATACCGCCGATCGAAGGATTGGAGCAAGCGGGTTTTATCACGAACGAAGAGGTTTTTCGTCTGACAGAATTACCGAAGCGGCTAATTATCCTGGGCGCGGGCCCCATCGGAATAGAGATCGGACAGGCATTTGTGAGGCTTGGATCCCACGTGACCATCGTTGAAATGGCTGATCGTATCCTGGCCGCCGAGGACAAAGA
>JBHENG010000106.1:0-4654 GCA_046262195.1 Pyrinomonadaceae bacterium
GGAGCGGCTGCATGACCGAATCGGGAACATCTTTCCATGCGTCCTTCGCTTTCAAAAGGTCAAGGGCTCTTTTCCGCACAAGATAGTCAGGAGCCACTAGAGCCTCATCCAAAACGGAGGCGAGGGCATTTTTGTCCATCTTGTTTAAAGCATCGAGCATCGCCAGCTGCGCATCATTTTCCTGTTTGTCCGATACGAGCGAGTTCAGGAAGGCCGTCCTGACCGCATCTGTATTCTCGTGAGCGACTGGCAGGTCATCCAGCAAGCCTGCGGCCGTCGCACGGACATGGACGTCCTTGTTTTGGAGCGCCAGCCTGAGGACCGACGCCAGGTCCCCGGGTTTAAACCGAGAATAAGCCTGCAGCACATCGGGCGCGGCCATTATCGTCGCCGCCTCGGTTTTAGGGTCCGCGGCAGCGTAGGCCATCACTAGTGGACGCAGGATGTCCGGCGCCTCGCCTTTCATTTTCTTTGCGTCGTCTCTGGTGGGTTCCAGCACGGCAAATTCGCCGATGATCTGAGCCATCGTGCTGTATTGGCGCCAATGCGTCAGCTCTGTCTTGGAATCGTCACCGCGGCCGGGAGCCACACGCATGCGAGAGAGATAGACCTCAGGCGTTCGCCCCTTGTCTAACTGGCCGAATTCGCGGAACAGCTCCACCGCCCGCTGATCATAACTGTTTGCCATAAGCCGACCGACCGCCGAGGCAACCGTGATGAACTCGCTTTGAACACTCGGAATAAAGCCGGGCATAGACTCCCGCTTATACGCGTCCAGCAGCAAACGGCCCCTTTCGAGCAGTTTGTCAGCAGCCCGTACATCTCTGATCTGAGCGAGCGAGCCGATAGCGGAAACACGGACCCGCGGGTCTCTGTCCGCGATGGCCGCGTTCAAGAGCACGTCATAGGCCGCCTTGTCGTCGGCTGCGCCGAGGGCGCGCGCAGCGTTGGCCCTCGCAACAGGATCGGGATCCGTTTTGACCATCTCACGCAGCCTGTCATTCGCATTTTTTGCTCGCAGGCGTGCGAGCGTGTTAGCGGCGTCCGCCCGGACGCGCGCGTCCATGTTCGTGAGATATTTTGCCGCCGCTTCGTCGCCCTTATCCGGACGGGCACGCAGAGCTGCCGTGAGGCCCATCAAGACCGTCAGCCGTTCGCCTCGAGAATCGTTGAGCGCCTGAACGATGGCGAAGCCAAGCTCTTTTGCAATGGGCAGCGTCGGATGCGCAGCCGCGATCTTGCCCGCCGCCTCGACGGCACGCGCGCGAACCGCTTCGGGTGTATTCGCCGATGCCAACAACTTTCGGATCGCATCCGCACCAGATATTGACTCGATCTCGCCCAGGGCAAACGCGGCCATGGCCTGAGTGTCTATATCGCTGTGCCTGGCGATCAGTGACGTCAGGGCAGGCACCGCCGCCTCGTCACCGATCCGGCCGGCTGCGAGGGCAGCCCTTACGCGGACCGCGGCATTTGGAGACTGAAGCAGCTTTTCAAGCGCGGGGTTATAGTCGCGTGCGTCCTCGGCTTTGAGGAACTGGATCCCTATAGCAACAGGGACCTGTGCATGCGTCCGCGCATGCAGTACACATACTAGGGCAGCGACCAGCAATAGAAAGGATGGCGTCTTCATAATTTCAGGGGGCGCTATGCGCAAACGGGCCAATATCAACTGTCCCTCAGATTGGAACACTCATAACGAGCTTTTTCAATCTGAAAGCAATGTGACACTGGCCTGTGGCCTGACGAGTCGGATCGAATTGTCTTGATAAAGGCCTCGACACGCGAAGCCAAAGGTGGGCTTTATCAGCCTTCGGCTTCCGAGAATTTGCTCGTAGCCGTTTCCTCCGCTTCTCTTATTTTCGCCAGGTTCTTGACCTCGATCTCCGTAAGCTGATCGTCCTTGAAATCCGGATTTGGCTTGTACCACGCCTGGGATTCAAAATATTTTTGAAGATCCTTGTCCTTAAAGATCCGGCCGCGCCGGGCGTAGATCTCGTTTCGCAGCAGACGCAGATCTTCTGCAAAAAGCGGCCCTAACGTGTCGTCCGTCACCAGAGTAGTTGCGAACCACTCGCGGACCTTTGCCTCATAGGCCGAGAGCAGGTCGACATTTTTCTGTTCGACGGCGTTAAGCTGGATGGTCTTTTGGTTCTTTGCGGGTTTATACCAGTCGCGCCATGCAAAGTAATCGCGAATGCCCGGGGCGTCGAACTTCTTGCCCCGGCGGGCATAAAACTCCTCCCGAAGCATGCGAAGCTCAAGAAGGCTGAGGCCGGTCAGCTTGTCCTCGGTCAGTGCGACGGTCTGGAAATTATCCATGTCCCCGATCGATATTGCTGTTTTACGGTTCTTTTCTTTTTCCTCGATAAGCCGGCCGATATTTTTTCGCTCGATGTTGGTTAGAACCGCAGCGTCGTACGCCGGATTTCGCTTATACCAGTATCGCTCGTCAAAATATTTCTGCAGCCACTCTTCGCTAAAGGCCTTGCCGTGGATCGCCTCGATCTCGGCAGCCAGAATGGTCAACTCGGCGCCGGTATAATCACGCAGGTTGTCGTCCGTGATGAGCTTAGCCTTCCATATGCGCATATCGCCGGGCTCTACAAAAGGATGTTTTTCAGCCTCGGCAATGCGTATGAGGTCGAGGTTCGCACGCTCGGTCGGGGTCAAAAGCGCGTTACTGAAATTCTTATTGGGCTTGTACCACGGCTGCTTCTCAAGGTAATCCTGAATCGAACGCTCCTTAAAAATACGGCCATGCTTGCCAAACACCACACCGCGAAGCAGAGCAAAATCATCCGCATTCTCATCCTCTTTGAGCTTCGCGAGCCGGACTTTTGTAAGCCGGGTTTTGGCGAAGTTTAGAGCATGAAAACCGTAATTATTGAACTGTTTCCAGCGGGCGTTGCGCGCCGCAACATCAATGTCCTGTGCCGAAATCACGGCTGACAGGATGATTGTTAAAAGTAAAATGAAATGTGTGTGTTTCTTCATGTCGCCTCGTCTAAGGAACGTCTATGATCTCGAAACTTGTGGTTATTTGAGCGGTCGGCCGTACGGTTGCGGCCACGGAACAATATTTCGTATCTGAGAGCTCAACGGCATCGGCCACCGCCTTTTTCGAAACGCCGCGCCCATGCACTATATGGTTGATGTGAAACTTGATAAAGGCCCGCGGATGATCGTCCTTTCGGCTACCCTCGATCACTACTTTATAGCCAGTGACCGCCTGTCTTTTTTTAAGCAGGATCGATATTACATCCGCGGCGGTACATGCTGCAACGGAAACTAAAAGCATCTCAAGCGGGGTTGCCGCCGATTTCCTATCGCCTTTAACGTCAATGACTTGTGCATGACCGCTCGGCGTGGTGCCGATAAAGAATTCGTCACCCGCATAGTCGATGGTGGCGACATAACTATTTGCTGTCATAACCTCTTAATTTAGCCGCCGCGATTTTAACACAGATCGCTCCACTAGTGATGGGGTTGGTGAACAACCATTGGCACGGAAAATGCTTCCTAAAGGGCGGGTAGTGTCGCGCTTGTGTGGTAGCGAGTGAGAAAAAATGAACAAGATAAGAAATAGGTTTCTGCTGAGCGTCGTCACGGCGTCAATGATGCTGGGGTTCGTGGGTTCTGCCGACGCGCAACGGCGAAATGAGAGGGACGTGCGTGACGCCGTGCGCAGCCTAAACTCCCGGCTCGACGATTTTGAGTACAATCTTCGCGACCAGATGCGCAGCATTTCGGCCCCGGACGGCCAGATCGCAGCAGCGACCGACGACATCAGGAATCTGCGCGACAGCGTCCAGCGTTTTGAAGAAAACCTGGACCGTCGGCGTGAAAATCGCGACGACGTCAACAATATAGTCGCGGCGGCAAGGCAGGTGGATTCTTTTCTACAGGCAAATCCTCAAAATCGACGTGTGCAGGACGACTGGACGGGCGTGAGGCGACAGATAGAACGTCTCGGCGCAAATTATGGCGTCATACCGAACTGGAATATGGCCGGTCAGGCGCCGCAGCGCGTCAACGACTATCCGCCCAACCCGCCGACAAATGCGGTGAGCGTGGGACTCTCGGGCACTTATCAGCTCGACATGGCACGCAGCGAGAATGTCGACGACATCATCTCGGATACGCGCCTCGTCAGTGAACAGCGGGAAGATCTAAAGGACAAGCTTGTAGCACCGGAACAGATCGCCATCCATGTTCGAGGTAATCAAATCACGCTCGCTACCACAAATGCGGCACCGGTCACCTTTATCGCTGACGGGCGAGACAAGACCGAACGTACTGCGGCGGGAAAAACACTTCGGCTGCGAGCAACGATGAACGGTCAGGTGCTCACAGTATCGAGCCTCGGCGGCGACACCGACTATACGATCACATTCACCTTTGTGGTTCCAAATGGTGTGATCCTGACGACGCTCCTCGAGAACGAGATCAATACGAAGGTTTCGCAGAACAACGACCGCTTTCGTTTGCTGGTGCAGTCGCCGGCAGAGTTTCGGGGAGCGATCATCGAGGGCTATATTTCAGGTGTAGGCCGCTCAGGCAAGGTAACGGGGCGGTCGAACGTGACCCTCAATTTTGAGAGGATCACGCTGCGTAACCGCCAGAGTTACGACTTTGCAGAATACCTGCAGGA
>JBHENG010000107.1:0-4634 GCA_046262195.1 Pyrinomonadaceae bacterium
TATCTGACCCAGGTTGCATACACAACGAAGGTCGTCTTTGATCTGAAAGATGATGACATTTACTGGTGTACGGCAGATATCGGCTGGGTCACGGGACACAGCTATGTTGTATACGGGCCGCTTGCAAATGGGGCGACGGTTTTCATGTACGAGGGCGCGCCCAACTACCCTGAGAACGATCGTTTCTGGAACATTATCGAGCGTCATAAGGTAACGATCTTTTATACCGCACCGACGGCAATACGGGCATTCATAAAGTGGGGCGAACAGTTCCCGTTGAAGCATGACCTCTCATCGCTGCGGCTGCTGGGAACCGTGGGCGAGCCAATAAACCCCGAGGCCTGGATGTGGTACCACACGGTCGTCGGCAAGGAAAAATGCCCTATCGTGGACACGTGGTGGCAGACCGAAACCGGTGCGATCATGATCTCGCCGCTGCCTGGAGTAACGCCTACCATCCCCGGGACGGCAACTCGTCCACTGCCGGGCATCGTGCTCGACGTTGTCACGAAAAAAGGCGAGTCAGTCGGCACGAATGAGGGAGGCTACCTCGTTGCACGCCATCCGTGGCCATCGATGCTCAGAACTCTGTGGGGCGACGATGAGCGCTACAAACAGGCATATTGGTCGGAAATACCCGGGTTTTATTTCGCCGGCGACGGTGCCCGGCGGGATGAGCGCGGATATTTCTGGATAATGGGCCGCGTGGACGACGTCATCAACGTCAGCGGTCACCGCCTCGGTACGGCGGAGGTCGAGTCGGCCCTCGTTTCGCATGAGTTTGTTGCCGAGGCCGCCGTTGTGGGACGACCGGACGAGATAAAGGGCCAGGCGATCTCAGCTTTTGTGACGCTTGAGGGCGGGCGCACCGGCAATGACGAGCTAAAACAGGTCCTGAGAGCACATGTTGCAAAAGAGATCGGGGCCCTGGCAAAGCCGGATGAGATCAGATTTACCGATGCCCTGCCAAAAACGCGCTCGGGCAAGATAATGCGCCGGCTGCTAAGAGAGATCGCGTCGGGGAGCAAGATCGCGGGCGATGTGACCACGCTTGAAGACCTTTCCGTCCTGGAAAAGCTTCGCGAGGACGAGGAATAATGTCGGAAAGGATCTATCGCGATTCCGTTCACAACATCATTCGCGTCAATACGGACTCAACCGAAGGGCGGCTCGTCGTAGCACTGATCGATACGCCGGAGTTTCAGCGGCTGCGCCGCATCCGACAGCTCGGACTTGCCTATTTCGCCTATCAGTCAGCGGAGCACTCGCGGTTCACACATTCACTCGGGACATATCACCTGGCGACCAGGATGATCGCTAAGCTGCGACTCGGTTACACGATCTCCGAAGAAGCACAGACTGCAGTTCGAGTCGCCGCGCTGCTCCATGATATTGGCCACGGGCCGTTTTCGCATGTGATCGAATCGATCCTGGATTTTCATCATGAGGAGTTCATGATGGAGGCGGTGACAAGCTGTGACACCGCTGTGGGCAGACTCCTTTACGACTACTCGCCCCAGCTTGCGACCGATGTGGCGGATATCATCCGTGGAACCTATCAGTTCCGCGCCCTGGCACAAATAGTGTCGTCGCAGCTTGATGTGGACAGGATGGATTACCTGCTCCGCGACTCCCTGATGTCGGGTGCCAAGTACGGCATCTATGATCTGGAATGGATAATCAAGTCGATCGAGATCAACGAAGGTGACGACCACCTTTATGTGTCCGCGGGCGGGATCTACGCGGTCGAGGACTATCTGCAGGCCCGGTATTATATGTACCGCCAGGTGTATTTTCACCGGACACTGCGTTCCGCCGAGGCGGTGTTAAAGGTGCTTTTGAACCGCGCACTGCATCTGTTTAGAGCGGGTGAGCCGGTGTGGCATCCTCTTGGGACACCGATGGAGAAGATACTAGCGGGCGACCACCTGAGTCTCGAGGAACATCTGGAAATGGACGACACGGACGTGATGTTCAACATAAAGCGTTGGCGTCACTCGTCAGACCCGATGCTCGCGGACCTCGCTCGGCGTTTTCTCAATCGCAACCTTTTTAAGGCATTTGATCTCGATATGCCCGAAGACTCGCGAGCGGAATTTGTGGACCACGCAAAAAAGATAGTAAAGCGCGAGGGTTACGATCCTGATTACTATTTTGTCGAAGATACTGCCGGCAATGCCCCGTATTCGTTCTATTCCAAGGACACGTCCGATCCAAAAAACCTGATCTTCGTCGAAGAGGGCTTTTCGCGCCCCGTGATACGCGAGATATCGGCCGTCAGCTCTGCAGTTCGCGGGCTGCAGGAGGGATACCGGATTCACAGGATATGTTTTCCGGCCGAGTTAAAAGACAAGATCGGCGAGCTTTACCATAAACATTAAACATGGCGGTGCTCAGGTATAGATCTCTTGCGATCGGCGGGATCCTTCTGCTTTTGCTCTCAATCGCGGCCGCGGCTCAGAGGATCGCCGTACTTACACCCGGAAACGAGCCCGAAAGTACTGAGTTTGCAGAAGGGCTCGAGACTTACCTGTCCCGCCGGTTCAAGCTGGTCGACGGCGCCGTGGCTCAATCGGCGTTTGCATCATTTTCCCCGGCAACACCCTTTAATCTCACAAACGAAGAAGCCAAGAAACTCGGCGCGGCAATGGGCTGCAATTTTTTTATATTGCTTCGTGCCGCGAACCAGAGGCGAAGCTCATTTAAACGACCCGAATACTATGAAGCTTACGCGGCTATCTATGTTGTGAGCGCACGCACGGGACGGCTGATCTCGTGGAAACTGGTCAGCGAGGAAGAGGCCAAATCCGAGAAAGCGAGCCTTGCTCTCCGGCGATCCATGGACAAAACGGCCGAGGACATAATGGATGTCGTGGGCTCTGTGTCGAAAAAAGAGATACAGGAACAAGTCGCGGCGGACATCGAGGAGGTACCTGATCCCGATTCTCCGGCAGCCAGGAATTTCCGCTCCCCGGTCCCATACCGACGTATCAAGCCGGAATATACCGCACAGGCCGCGTTATACGACGTTACCGCAACCGTCGACCTCGTCGTCGACCTTAGTGTTGATGGCTCGATCCTTAGAACTGAGGTCGTAAGATGGGCCGGATACGGTCTCCACGAATCCGTGGAGAAAACCGTGCGAAGCATGAACTGGCGCCCTGCGGAACGGGGCGGCAAGCCTTTGCCGGTGAGGTTTTTGCTGCGATACAATTTCAAAAAGATTGACAAGGACAAAAATCTCCCCTAAATGAGAACCGTCAGAGCAAGCATACGCATCGTGCTTTTTGTTGCTTCAACTTTGGGGCTCTACGCGATATGGTTCGTCGCGCATTTCGTTATCCCGAATAAGATCTATTGGCGGCAGGTGATCTTTGGCTTGTGGACCAAGAGTTTTGTATATATCTCGGGCATGAAGATAGAAGTGGTGGGGACGCCGCCGCAGCCGCCGTTTTTTCTCGTCAGCAATCACCTCAGCTATACAGACATCGCGGCGCTTCGCGCAGTGGCCAAAGGCGTATTTGTCGCAAAGCGCGAAGTTGAGCAGTGGTTTCTCGGGGGCAGAATAGTGCGTGATATGGGTACGATATTTATTGACCGGGCGAACAGGCGCGACATTCCACGCGCCGGCAGCCTGATCGTCGAGAGGCTGGATGCGGGTGAGGGCGTCATTGTCTTTCCTGAGGGGACGAGTACAAAAGGCGACGAGGTGCTGCCCTTCAACTCTTCATTTCTGGAGTTTGCAGCGAGGCGCGAAATACCGGTTTCGTATGCGTCGATCTCGTACCGTACACCCGAGGGCGAGCCGCCGGCCAGTATTGCGGCGTGCTGGTGGGAGGATATCAGCTTTTTTGCGCATCTCTGGCGGCTTTTCCAGGTACGCGAGTATACGGCGACCATTTTTTTTGGCGAGCAGCCGGTCAAAAACCCGGACAGAAAATTACTGGCGAACGAATTGAGGCAGTTGGTCGTCGAAAGGTTTATTCCTGTTTTTTAAGTGCACACGGGCCGAGGTGAATTCCTTTTGCCCGCCCGGGCGCTTTACAGTTAGATGATCACACTTAGGAGCAGCAAATGATTTCACCATTCTTCCGTTCTGTTGTGGCCGCAGTTATGGTGCTGTCGGTCTGGAGCACAGTTCTGGCGCAAAGCTCTGGCTTTGACACGACCCGCATGGACCGCTCGGCCGAGGCTTGCGACGATTTCTTTCAATTCGCTAACGGCACCTGGATAAAGAACACTGAAATACCGCCGTCGCAATCGCGATGGGGCAGTTTCAACATTCTGTCTGAAAGCAACAGGGACGTTCTGCACGAAATACTGGACAAGGCGGTCCGGCAAAAGGCACGCGCGGGCACCAATCTTCAGCTCATCGGCGATTTCTATGCATCGTGTATGGACGAGGCGGCGATCGAAAGGGCCGGAGCTCGGCCGATCCAGCCGTTCCTTGCCGAGATACAAAAGATGCGCTCCATCGGCGATCTAAGAAGTGAGATCGCCGAGCTGCACAACCTGGGCATCCCGGCTCTGTTTCGCCTAAACGGCGGCCCCGACCTGAAGAACAGCAACATCGTTATTGTGAACGCCGGACAGGCGGGGCTTACTCTGCCGAACCGCGACTACTACACCAAGGA
>JBHENG010000108.1:0-4569 GCA_046262195.1 Pyrinomonadaceae bacterium
TTTGATAATAGCCCACCGATTTATCGGTGGGTACGGATCGAATCAGAATATTAGTCCCGTAAGGGACGATTGAAATAACCCCGTCAAAACGCATACAATTTTGCGCTCCTATCTCGGGTTTTTCAGTCGTCCCTTGCCGGGACTAAATCGGGATGTGCCATCTGTTCCCACCGATGAATCGGTGGGCTATTGACGTTCGTCCCTCCGGGACAACGAAAACCCTCCATTACAAGGCTTGCCTTTCCGTACGTTCTGCTTAAAATAGCCAGGAGGCTCGGCCGCCGCTTCCGATGGCCCAGGTCTTGCGGCCACTGCACTTTAATGCTACATTTCCCGTCAAACTCCCGATGAACACTCTCTACTACGGCGATAATCTAAAGATACTTCGCGAGTACATCAAGGACGAGTCTGTCGATCTGATCTATCTCGACCCGCCTTTTAATTCGAACCGCAATGACAACGTGCTTTTCAAAGACGAGAGCGGTGTTGAGGGGGACGCGCTGATAACCGCTTTCGAAGATACCTGGCATTGGAATGCTAGTGCCGAACGCACCTACGAGGAGCTGATCATGCACGGTGACGAGGTCGGCCGCATGATCGAGGCGTTTCGCTCATTTATTGGCAACAACCGGATGATAGCGTAACTCTTATTGATGGCGATGCTTTTGAAACCGTAATACAATGTGTGAAGATTCTATGTCTAGACAATACCTCGACTTCCGCTTGGACCGTTTGCCTAAAGATCTTCAAGGCAAGTTCAACGACCTCTACAGCGACAAGGAAACGGTCCTAAGAACAACCCTAAATGCTGACGATGTTTATCAAGGCGACGCTCGTCACCTCCTCAAGCTCGTAGCGGCAAATAGCGTCGCGGTCAGCGTGTGGTCGCCCCCATACTGGGTTGGGAAGAGTTATGAAGAAAACTTAAGTTTCGACGATTGGCAGGAACTTCTAAGCACGGTGATCGCTGAACATTTTAGAGTCATAAAGCCTGGTGGTTTTCTTGTGATCAATATTGCAGACATTCTCTGTTTTAAAGATATCGAAATGCCGCGCGTTCAAGCGGATGTCATCCACCGAAAAAAAGTTGCGCTCACCCGTGAAGAGATACTCAGCGTACTAAAGAAAAATCCGGGCCTGACTCGCTATGACCTGGCCGCTCATTTTGGCTGTAGCGAACAGACCATTGATAGGCGATTGCACGGCAACAACATCCGAGGGGGAAAACACCAGACACAAACGCGCGTGAAAATCGTGGGAGGGCTAGTAGAGGATTGGGCACTTGCTGGCGGCTTCTATCCGTATGATCGTAGGATCTGGGTGAAAGACGCGGCGTGGGAAAACTCACGCTGGGCGAGCCTGTCGTATAGAGCGGTGGACGAATTTGAATATATCTATATTTTCTGGAAACCCGGCATAACCAAATACGATCGTTCCCGACTGTCAAGTGACGAATGGAAGAATTGGGGATCAAGGGCCGTCTGGCATTTCAATTCTGTTCGCGCAAACGATGATCATGAAGCCAAGTTTCCTGTTGAACTTCCAGTTCGAATCATCAGGCTTTTCTCGGATCCTGGCGAGCTCATCCTCGACTGCTTTTTGGGAAGCGGGTCGTCGGCTATAGCTGCCATTCGCGAACAAAGAAAGTTTATTGGCATCGAGATTGACCCGGACGCGGTGAGCCTAGCCAAAAATCTCATTCGAAGGGAATTGGAGAATCCAGGTTTGTTCAATGCTCATTGATCCCGAGGTTCTCAGACACGATTTAGATCGTCTTGAAGAAATTGAAAAAGCCTCCCTCCGGTTGGTCGTTCAAGCGATTCTTGACTTCCGGAACCAAATAGAAGAAATCTTCCGCAGGAAAGCGACCTCGTCCAAGATATTGGTGAGGATTTGACTAGAGAAGCTCTGGACCGACTCGGCGTCTCAAGAATAGATCAGCGGCTATTTGGCAAGATCGACTACAAACGAGCGCGATACCTGTTCCATCCAGACTACGCAGTTAAACAAGCTCTATTCGTGGATTCCAAAGCCGAGAAAATTGAGGGTCAGGGGACTGCCACATTACAGACTTCCCAGCTGTCAATGGAGGTTCGACAAATCCGAGCAGGCATTGGAGTCGCTGTACCCGGAAGACTACCGCCTATTTTTCAAGTCGGTGAGCATTCATTTCTCACGACCACGATCTTTGTTAAGTACAATTATGCGACCGTCGAAGGTAACAACCTTCTGTCCAGCATAACAGTTGCTGCACTTCCTAATGGAATGTTGCAGGACCGGTACAACCCCATGGCTGAGGACACAATATTTTTAGCGGGGAGGAATGCTCCGACACTTGGAGAGGAGTTTCGCGTTAGGCTGAACTTTAGTCGTTTGGTTCAGAAGGCCGGCTGGCGCGTGCAGCGGATGCTTTTGGCACCAGAGCCATTCGAATGGCGGGATTAAAGCGAGCAGTCCTAGAAACTACTACACTCCGGTCCTGGATGTAGAATAGCCTGGATGATGGACAAGTTCGATGAGCTTTCTACAGCAGTCAGCTGAGTGTGCTGGAGGTTGACTAAAAGAAGGACTGGGGTTAGGTCTACAATCCCGCGATTCTCCTAACTCTGTGGCGCTAGCTCACTCAGCCGCGGACCCGGCCTTTGCTTTTCCGACTTGTACGCGGGCGGGGCGCAGGAGTTTGTCGCCGAACCTGTAGCCGCGGGCGTACTCGGCGACGATCTTGCCGTCGTTTTGGGCGTCGATGCGTGTCATATCGACCGCCTCGAGACACTCCGCTACCGCAGGCGGTATTGACTGGCCGGCGATCACGAAGAGTTCTTTTGTCCGCGGTGTACCCGATGCTCGAGGGTGGCTTGACTGTGTTGGCGAAGAGGATGAAAATGCATTGTTTTTCTACTCGTTCTATCCGAAAGCTAACAATGAAGACACTAATATTAGCTCTGTCACTTTTCTGCCTGTCTGTTTCGCAGGCATATGCTCAGGCCTCCCGAAGGTCGCCGTCTGCCGGGGGCGTGGGGCTGACCGTTGTTCATGGAAAGCTGCTCGGCGGCGATGGCAAACCCATGGAACGCGCCTTTGTAGCGTTGAGCAGGGGGTACAATTATGCCCGCACGGAAACAGTGGCGGAGGTCGGGGCGAACGGCGAATATAAGCTCACAACAGATAAGCCGGGCATATACCTGCTCCTATATACTGGCGTCAATCATCTCGCCCAGACGGTCCCGATCGTCATCGATAAGCCGCGAACTCTGGCAATCGACGTCAGGCTGCACGTACCCGAGTATAAAGAGGATCTCAGCGAGGCACGTATCGGTCGCGACGTAGGATTTAACCGGCAGCCGGACGGTACGTATGTTGCTGAAATGAGGTCTGACAAAGCGACAGAAACATACGCGATCGGACGAGCATTCAAGATCCGCGGTGCTATTCAGGGCACCGCTCCTGGTTCTTATAAACTAGACCGCAGTGGTGTGCTTATCTTTAAGGAAGCGACTCCAGTGGACGGTAAGATCAGGATAGTCTTGGACCCTACGAAGCTGCCACGGCCGTCCGGTCCGCCCGAGGTGCGGTTCCGAGTGAGGAACTCCGCCGACGAAAGACTTTTTTCTATCTATAAAGAAATCCAAGGCCGCAATTCACAAGAGTTTCAGCCGAAACAGCGGACAACGACAGATGAAGAGATCAACCACATCGTAACCCGCGCCCGGAAAGAGCGACATCCCCTGTTGAAGAATGCTCTTTGGCTCAGCTTTCTTGACCTCAGCATCTACGCCCAGCAGCCACACGCCACGTACACTGCGGAAGCACTCGACGCTCTCGCATCGACGCCCGGGCTATGGATACTTAGCTTTGCCGACCTGCCCAAGGCAGCTGTGACTGCTGCCGGTCAGCCCGATAAATACGCCGACTATCTCGAAGCCGTCCTAAGGGCCATGCCCCCTGACGATTGGGTGGGCCGGCCGGTCCCTGCGTTTTCGATTGCCGCCGCAAACAACCCTGCCGAGATCTACACAAACAAAAATAGCAAGGCAAGAGTGTATCTGTTCGATTTTTGGGCGACCTGGTGTGTACCGTGCATAAGCCAAATGCCTTACCTTCACCGAGCCTACGAAAAGTACTCGGCCCGAGGCTTTGAGATAATCAGCTACTCGGTGGACAAGAGCTGGGATGTGGTCGAGAAGTTTCGAAAGCAAAAGGGGATGTCGATGCCGTGGGTGCACGGCTATGATCCCAAGTTTCAGGAGCTCAGAGGTGAGGTCCCCTCTCAATTCAAGGTTCGTGAACTGCCTTCGGCGTTCCTTGTCGATTCAAAAGGTGTCGTGATTGCAACTCACTACGACCTCGAAGGCGAGAACCTGGAAAAAGTGCTCGCACGAGTGCTTCTCGCCGGACAGAGGTGAATGGAAAATCAGGTGGGAAGTAATGATTTCGGTAAGTGCCGGCACGGGGGCATGGGTACACGCCGCTCCTACGGAGCTTAACGATGTATAAGAATGGATGCGGCGCTACCAACAGGCCGCTCCTACGGAGCTTATCGATGGGAGGCTATGCCTCCGGTGGATGGCG
>JBHENG010000109.1:0-4470 GCA_046262195.1 Pyrinomonadaceae bacterium
CTCATTTTGTTACCGGTGCCGCGGGCGGTCGAGGCGCGGTAAGGGAAGTGATCGATCTGCTTCTTACGGCCCGAAAGTAGACTTTACAAAGATCGGTTTCATGCTAGAATCTTTCCGCAAGCGGGTGTAACTCAATGGTAGAGTGTCAGCTTCCCAAGCTGAAAGTTGCGAGTTCGAGCCTCGTCACCCGCTCCACTTCTTTCTCCTGTGAGGTACACCGTGATTAGACTCTGCTTCGTCGTCGTTCTTTTCCTGTTTAGTTCCATTTCGTCCATGGCGGCCGAGGCCCGGCTCGTCCGTTATCCGCATTACCACGATGGACGCATAGTATTCAGCTATCTGGGCGATGTCTGGTCCGCGAACGAAAACGGACAGAATATTCAAAGGCTGACGGTAAACCGCGCCCGCGATGTTTACCCGCGTTTTTCGCCCGACGGCAAGTGGATAGCGTTCTCGAGTGAGCGAAACGGCAATCTGGACGTGTTCATCATCCCATCTGGTGGGGGGACGGCAAAGCAGATAACGTTTCATTCGGCTGACGACACTGTGCTTGGCTGGAAACCCGACTCGAGTGGTGTGCTTTTCAGCAGCAACCGGGGCGAAGACTTTACCCCTCAGCTCTACATCGCGGCCCTCGACGGCAGTATGCCGACCAAAGCCGGGACCGACATGGGTGTGCAGGCTGCTTTTTCTCCCGATGGGCGGCGGCTGGCTTATAACCCGAAAGGACAGGTGTATTGGCGCAAGTATTACCGGGGGTCGAATCAAACCGATGTTGTCATAATGGACGTCGCATCAAAGCGGTTCACTCAGGCGACAGATTTTAACGGCATGGATTCGTGGCCGATGTGGGGAAGCGACGGGGGTATATACTTCGTCAGCGACCGCGATGGCAACGGGCTGACCAATATCTGGCGTGTCTCTGACAACGGCGGCAAGGCAGATAAGATCACGACATTTAAGACAGGCGACGTCCGATGGCCGGCGATCAGCGGCGACGGACGTGTGATCGTTTTTGAGCATGATTTCGGCATCTGGAAGCTCGACCTGAGCAGTCGAAAGGCGACACCGGTATCGTTGAACATCGCTGCCGAGACGCAGGACAACTTTACCGAGGTGCGGACGTTCAATTCGCAGGCCGACGAGTATGCTTTGGCCCCTTCGGGTACCCGTGTCGCTTTTGCAACCCATGGCGAGATCTTCACCGCCCCGGTGGAAGAGGGCGACCTGCGGCAGATCACGAGCACTACTGCGCGCGACCGCTTTGTCTCCTACTCTCCCGACGGTAAGTCGATCGCGTTCGTGTCGGATCGAAGCGGCCGTGAAGAGATCTTTGTAAGCGCAAGTGACGGCTCGGGTGAGCCCCGACAGATTACGGATATTGATGTACTGAAATTTGCGATTGCCTGGTCTCCGGACAGCAAGGAGATCGCATTCATCACTTCCGACCAAAAGGTGAATAAGATCGATATCGCCAGCAGGGCTCTCGTTCAGCTTGATACGGCTCCGTACGGAGGGCTAAGCGGTCCACGCTGGTCGCCTGACGGTAAATGGATCGCATACTCAAAGGACGAAGTTTCCAGGACGAGTGATATTTACCTCATAGCATCTTCCGGCGCGGACAAGGTTCCGCACAAGATCACATTCGATGCGGGTGAGGATTACGATCCGCATTTTTCGAACGACGGACGGAAGATCTACTTCGAAAGGGAGCTGCCTTCCGGTTCCAACTCGACGATCAGCCAGTTGTTTTCCGTCGGTCTGGAGAAGTTGGACCGTGACCCGGATGATCCGGAAACCAAGACTGACCCGGAGCAGCCGGGCGCCGGCCAGCCCGAGGGTGATGCGGGACCTCGTCGCCAGCAGGGCGCGAAACCGCCGGCTGAGGTGAAGATCGATTGGTCAGGAACCAAGCGGCGAACGCGGCAGATCACGAGAATGCCGTTCGATGTTGACGATTTCATCCCGGCCCCGGACAGCAAAACACTGATCTTCCAGACAAGCGAACCCGCGGGTCTCCAGAACGTCGGCGTCGTATATTCGATCCAGGATGATGGTAAACGACTCACTAGAATAGTGACGGGTCAGGCGGCCGGCGAAGACGCTGCCCAGCAAGGCGGGGGAGCCGGCGGTGGGATCGGGACCTTGAATCTTTCACGGGACGGCAAAACATTATTCTTTTTGGAACGGGGTGGCATCTACTCCGTTGCCGTGCCGGCTCCAGCCGCATCAGGAGCGGCGGGGCGCACCGATGCCCCACGAAAGCGCGTCAATTTCACTGTCAGGGTTGCGATAGACCATCCCGCGGAGTGGGCAGAGATGTTTGACGACGCCTGGCGGACAATGAAATACCGATTCTATGACCCAAAAATGCACGGGGTGGACTGGGACGCCGCACGTGCGAAATACAGGCCGCTCGTAGAATACGTTGGCGATCGCCAGGAGCTGTTAAATGTGATCAACGAGATGATCGGTGAGCTGAATGCTTCGCACACGGGGGCAGCACCTCCGCCCGGAGGCGGGCAGGGTGGAGTTTCAACGGGACATCTCGGCGTGGAGCTGCAGGCGGACGGCGCCGCCGGGCGTTATCAAGTGACACACGTTTACGAAGACGGTCCCGCCGATAAAGATTGGGTGCGCGTCGGCACGGGCGATTACCTGATCGCGATCAACGGCAAGCAGATCAAAGCAGGCGATAATTACTGGCAGCTGCTAAATAACCGCCTCAACCGTAAGGCAGAGGTCACGTTCAACAATAAGCCGTCAGAGGATGGAGCGTGGTCGACACGGATCGAAACCATAACGCCCGGTGCATACAGCCAACTGCGTTATGAAAGATGGGTAAAGGACCGGCGAAAAAAGGTGGATAAGCTCTCAGGCGGCCGTATAGGCTATCTACACATCCAGGCGATGAACCAGCCAAGCCTGCGAAAATTTGAAAAAGAAATACGCGAGTTTCGCAACAAAGAGGCCCTCGTTATTGACCAGCGTTGGAATGGCGGCGGCAACATCGAGCAGGAGCTGCTTGCCATCCTGGTCCAGCGGCAATATCAGGTCTGGCAGCCGCGTGGGACGGAACCCAGCGGAAGGCCGTTTGCCGGATTTTTTGGACCTAAGATAGTTCTTCAAAACTGGCGGTCTGGCTCGAATGCAGAGATGTTTCCGGCGGGATTTCGCGCACTGGGTTTAGGTAAGGTCGTGGGGACACCAACGATGGGCGCAGTCATCGGCACTGGCAGCTACTCGCTGATCGATGGTTCGACGGTCCGTACGCCCGGTGTCGGAGTTTTCCTGGCCGACGCAAAGCTCACAAACATGGAGAACTTCGGCGTTCAGCCCGATATCCTCGTCGATAATTCACCGGCGGACAACCTTGCCGGTCGCGACCGGCAACTGGAAGTCGCCGTAGAAGAGCTGATGAAGGAACTGCAAAGGGGCAAGCAGAATGTGGCTACGAAGCACTAAGCGCGCAATTTCGTTAGAGGCGGCCGACAACGTGTTCCGCGAGGGCTCGGGCCTTTTGTATCTTGGATGACTTGTCTTCGGGGCCGCCGATACCGAGGCGATATTCTGAAGGAGAGGTCAAGGCTGTTTTGCCGCAACGCACGCCTCGAAGCGGCCAGCAAAATCATGCCCCGGGATCATTGCAATGATACTTTTTGACCTCGAATCTGGCGGACGAAATGCGGCCAAAAATTTTTTGAGAGCTGGCAACCTGCCTAAAAGAGCTTTCATCTTATCTTGCTCCGTTAAAACGGGAGCCGGTTTGAAAAGGAAAAAGCTCAAAAAGTTTTGAGCGACGCTGCGTAAGGTGATAACATCTTACCTAGCTCGAGTGAAAACGAGCCAGTGTTTGCAGATACTGATTCTCTTCAAGTGATTGGAGGGAATTTCTTTTCGGCAGATCACGGTAAATAGTTCTTTGATCTTTTGATTCAAATCTGCCTCCGAGGTCTAAAACGGCACGATGTAGGTTCTGTATATAAGATTACAAAACATCCCCAGCCTGCTTGACAAAATCCCGTCGGAGGTACAGAATCATTAATTGCCTCGAAGAGGATCAGTCCGCTGATTTACCAGGTTGCGAGACCTGGGCGAACGGGGTTGACATGCAGAGTCGCTTCTGTATAATCGGTAGTTTCGCCTCGACGGAGTGGTCGAGGTCGTGAAGTTGATATTTGAAAACTGAATATGCGTGTCCATGTGTTAATTCGTATGAACAACAAAAAGTCCAACAGATCTCCATCTGTTGGCGGGCCAAGCTTAGGCTTGGTTGTCAAAATGATGAACTAGGAAACTAACGAGAGTTTGATCCTGGCTCAGAATCAACGCTGGCGGCGTGCCTCAGACATGCAAGTCGAACGATTAAACTTGCCTTCGGGCAAGATATAAAGTGGCGCACGGGTGAGTAACACGTAAGTAATCTACCTTTGAGTGGGGAATAACATCGGGAAACCGATGCTAATACCG
>JBHENG010000110.1:0-4128 GCA_046262195.1 Pyrinomonadaceae bacterium
GCGGGACGCCGAGCTTTTTCGCTTCCAGGTCCCAGCAGGCGGTCTCAATAGACGCCTTGGACATCCGATGGCCTCGCGCCCAGACCATGCCATCCCACACGTCGGCGGCAGATCCAAACTCGCGGCCGACGACCATCGGTGCAAGTATCTTTTCGATCGTTACCCACGCCGAGTCGGTCCACTCGTCTGAATAGCCGGGCGCCTCGCCGCACGTCACTTCACCCCAGCCCTCGGCCCCGTCCTGATCCTCGACACGCACGAGAATGATCTGCCTCTCGTAGGTGCGGCCAAAGCTGGTCTCAAAAAAATGAACGAGCGGGAGGTTTATCTCGATGAGTTCGACGGAGTTGATCTGCATAAAACCGAGGCGCGTTGAGAAATAGGGAGTATATTGGTTGCCCGCAAAAAGTGCTACTTAGAATCCCGGATTAATCTACGATCTCAAACTGAATATAATTGGCCGCTGTCGCGTTTTTGCCTTTGGCCAGATTATCAGTTATTGCAACCTCGAGGACGTACTCGCCCACGCCGAGCGCGGTCCCGAGGCTAAGCGAGCTCATAAAATTCACCGCTTTAGGATCGGTCTGCCCCGCGAAGACGACTGGCTGTAGCTTGCCCTCGAAGATCGGCTTCCCGTCCCTGAATAGACGGGTTCTGAAGCTCAGATTCGGTTGTTTGGCCGAGTCGGTTTTTGCGTTAAAAATAACGAATCCGTAGTTCAGCACCGTGCCGTTCTTGAATTGACGCAATGAAGTATCCGTGAGAGGATCGGTGCCGCCTGACCCTATGCCCGTACTGCTGTTGTTGCGTTTTTCCCACTCCTCGAACGTCGTGTTTTCTAGGCCGGCGCCGGAGAGCGTGAGGCGGTTGTTCTTGAGATCCGGCACCTCAATGAACTGGTTGGCCGATCCGACCCTTCCAGTTGCATGATCGCGAATCGCGACCCTCAATTGATAGGCCCCCGCCTTTTTAATGGGGAAGGCAAAATCGTAAACAAAGCCGCGCCGCAGGAAGGTTTGGTACTGATCATTATTTAAGGTGACCGTATGGGTATAGGCGATCTGGTCGACCGGCACGCCGTTATCGCCAAATCCTATGGCCAAAATGTCAAATTTCAGCAACTTGGTGTTGTTGGGACCGTCCGTAAAAGTCAGATCTTTGGCGCTAACATGCAAAAGCGAGCGGATGATCGATGCTTTGGCAGTGTTACGTCCAAATAAAGCGTTGATCCGCAGTGAGATATCATTAACCGCAAAAGGTGAGATGAGGGCTGAAAGAAGGCGTTGATTGCCGGTGGCGGCGGTGGGCAGCCTGGTTTCATCGCTTACGGCGAAAAACCCGCTGCGGTAGCGCACGAGTGTGCCGGGCCGCGACACCTTTACTTCAAGGCGGTTGAACCGGCGCGTCCTCGGATCGAAAGTCTCATCATCGGGCGTGTAGCCGATCAAATAAAAACTTTGATCATCAAGAATGCGGCGGATACTGCCCGAGATGTCGTTATTGTTTATGATCGCATATCCGCCCGTTTGTCGTGCCAGATAGACCAACCCGTCCTGCGTTTCACGCAGTTCCCCGGTCCGCAAGGCCATTTCCGATTCGATCTGTGCCGGTGTCCGATCGCCTGTATTATCTGCCGCTGTCAGCCCTGCGGTTTGCAGGCCTCTCGGGTCGAGCGTGTATATGACAACCGAAGCACGATGGGCCTGATCGATCAGCCTGCGAAGCGATTCCATAACCCGGCTCGATTCACGAAGGCCGTCGCGGTCCTGCGTAAATAACTTGAAGCCGTCGGAAAGCAGCATTATTGATTTTCGGCCGGGCAATTCCTGCATCCCCCGGATCACGAAGTTGACGGCCCCCATTGTTCCCGTCGCAAAAACGCTGTTACGAAATTCGTTGAGGTCGCGTTCCATCTCCTCAGGCGTTCGGCCGCCTGCCGGAGCAAGCCCGTCAGTCCCCAAGTTATGCAAGGCCCGCAGCGGTTCAAACGCCCCGACCCTGCCTGTCCCGGCCATATTCCACCGTACCTTTTCTATCGCAGCGTGAAGCTGTCGGCGGTCGGTGGTGAATTGCTGCAGGGCCCCAATTCCACCGGCTGTTCGGATAATTCCCACGAGGTCGCCATCCTGCATCTGCTCGTCGACGAATTTCTTTAAAGCCCGGCGAACATAGTAAGTGCTTTCGAACGAAAGGCCCAGATCGTCGACCACAAGCGCGATGGTCCGCCGGACCCGTTCGGGCCGCGGAGGGCCTGTAGGCAGCGGAAGTGCCGCCTGCCCGCTCTTTCTCTCGACCTCGGATGCGGCGCGGACATTCGAAATAAACGAGAAATTTGATATCTTCTGACGCTTGCCGTTCTCAAAGATTTCGATCTCGTCCGCTCGCAGATCCCGGACGATGTCGCCCTTTCGATCGGTGACGGTCACGTCGACCTGGATCAGGTTTGTCGAGATGCGAACCACATCATTTTCGGGGGGCGGAGTCCGAACAGGAGCGGGGCTTGTCGTTTGAGCGCGGGCGACAACGGCCGCAGCGAACATGAGACTAACGATCGAGCAGCACTTCTTCATATTTTTACTCCGGGAGCCGCAAAATTCTTTGCTATCATATTACTGTAACGGCCATTTTGAAAGCGTTTTGTCGCCCGGGCAAAGCGCATTGACCGGTTAGTCATCATAAAAGAAGTAAATCCTGCCATCTATGTTCCAAAAATCAGTTAAATTAAGCGTTTCGTCAATACTCTCCATAGTTTTATTCATCGCTGGCTGCTCTGCGCAACAGACTGAGGAACAGGCGCTGCAGTCTCTGCGTCAGATGACGAGCACAGGCAAGCTGCCGCCCGAGGAATTTGTAACGAATATCGAGTCGAGGTTCGCCGGGAAACGTACGGGAGCGCTCGCAAAGCTGCTGCATGCACGCATCCGATTTGAGAACAACGATTTTGTCGGGGCCGCTGCACTGCTGAACTCGGATGTTTTCGGCAAAAAAACGAAGGTTGCCGACCATGCACTTTGGCTGCGGGGACGCGCATTGCAGCAGGCTGGAAACCACGCCGAGGCAATGACGGTATTTGCAGACATTGAAGACGATCATCGCCACTCGGTGCGATCTCGTGACGCAAAGCTGTTATGGGCGGCATCTGCAATCGCGGCAGGAAGAGGCGGCGAAGTCCCTTCGGCTATGGCTGACCTGACCAACGCCAACGACGCGGACGCATTGCTTGCTGTAGCCGAGGCATATGAGACCACGGGCTCGCAGGCACTGGCGGTAAACTTTTATCGTCGGACATTTTTCTTTGGCGCGGGTTCGACGGCCGCAAAAGAGGCCGAGGCAAAGCTGACCGCGTTTGCGCAGCCGCTGATCCCACAGAATGCAGAAGAGCAGTTGGCCAGGGCGGAGAGGCTTTTAGCCGCCAAGAGCTACGCCGCAGCGGGCTCGGCATACAACGATGCTGCGGCGAGATTTTCGGCAGCGATCACGCCACAGGTTCAGCTGCAGCGGCTGACTGCACTCGCAAACGCCGGGCGAATGACGGAGGCGATAAACTCTTTCAACGCGTTGCCGGAGGCTGCTCGCGAACGCGAAGAGGGCCACCGGCAGATGGTGCTAGGCTACGCCAAGTCGCGGATGTGGCCACAGGCACGCGCCGCCATGGACGACATGAGGAAGAAATACCCCGCGGGGGCCCTGGTGCCAAGGACAATGGTGGACGCAGGCCTCGCCGCTCGTGATGCTAAGAACAAAGCAGAAGAAAGTTACTACTTTGGTGCCGCCGTCGCCGGCTATCCAAAAGCGGTCGAGGTCGCACAGGCACAGTTTGAGCTGGCGTGGCTAAACCATGAAAGCGGATCCTATGCACTCTCGTCGCAGATGTTCATCGAGCATCTCGCACGGTACGCCGACAAAGACAATACGAACCGCGGAAAGGCCGGTTACTGGGCTGCCCGTGATTCAGAGCGGGCGGGAAAGACCGCCGAGGCGTGTGCTCTTTACGAGGGAGTTATCTACCGGTACGGAGCAAACTGGTACGGACATCTTGCAAGGGGTCGCCTTACGACGATGCGGAATAATGGGAACTGCCGGGCGAATGCTGCAACAAATCCGATGGTCGAGCAGGCGGTCGCAAAC
>JBHENG010000111.1:0-4073 GCA_046262195.1 Pyrinomonadaceae bacterium
ATCCTGAAGAATGCAGTGTGATGGCCACACCGCCAACTATAACAAAATCAACACTATGCCTAGCCAGGCTCGTAATTGCCTTTTCGAGATCGATCATTTTCCGGATCGCTGAGCTGGCCCCTTTCGGGCCTGTCGTGCCCGATCAAGCTCCGCAATAGACCTCATATTTGCCTGCAGAATATCGATCCTCTGTTGAGGTGTCAGCCGTAACTGGGCTGCTGTAAGGGACAGGTCGGTACCAAATTGTTGAGCTTCCGCGATCTTACTGCCCGCCCTGGGATCCAATAATTTTTCTTCCGGCGTTCGCTTCATACCTATATTTTACGGCAATTCCAACGCCGCTGCACGCTTTTCCGTCTTCTGCGCCCCGAAGTTCTGACCATGGCTTAGTTCTCCTGGAGTTGGGCGTCGCGAAGGGCATACAAAACCCTTAATCCGGGTTGATCCTTTTCGCGGTTGGCCGCTTCCTTCGCAACTACTAAAGCGGGAATTGAAAGTATTTTAGTCGGAAAGCCGTCGAGATCGACGGTAATGCTCCGTGTAATCAGATCTTCATAAGTCCCAATTCCTTTTACTTCGCCCAGTAGGTCGACGTCGCCCATCGACGTGGCGAAAGTAAAATTGGTCCCTTGCTGAAGCGTTGACCAGTCGAAAATGAACGGGAGATTTTTGTCGAGGCCGCGGGGTCGCGGGCTCAAAGGTGCGAGAACATTTGCCAGTCTCTTAAGATTTTCCCGAGTGCGTGAATAGCAGATGTCCAAATCTTCTGTAATGTAGTTGCCGCCGTGGCTCCGTATCGCAATGCCGCCAACAATTACGAATTCGACCTCGGCCTGACTCAACCGGCGAGCCACCTCAAACAGATCTATCATCTCGCCTTCTTCTCGATGGACTTTGCCCGCCGCACTGCTTCCTCGAACTTAAGCATTGAATTGACCGCCTGGTCATTCCTCTTTATTCGCTCCGCCGGGGTCAGGCGCAGATTTTCGACAATCTGAGTCAAATCGATCCCATACTCTCGAGCTTCCGCGATCTTGCTGCCCGGCCTGGGGTTCAACAATTTTTCTTCCGGCGTTCGCTTCATGCCTATATTTTACGGCAATTCGAGGGCGGCTGCACGCTTTTCCGTCTTCTGCGCTTCGGTCAGACGACCGTACTCATAGATCGCGCTTTCCCATGTGCCGTACATCGCGTTGGGCAGAACGATCCATCGTTTTCCCCACTCATTCCGGGCACGGTCAACTTCGGCAAACCGGTCGGCCACGGACTTTCTCTCAAATACGTTGGAGAAATCGTCAAGGTTATCGCCCACTAACATCACGATTCGGTATTTCTGAGCGGCCATTTGCCGGCGAGGTTCCTTACCTGACTCCGCGGTTCTGAGCAGCACGTTGTCGTTGGCCACATCCCGAAAACCCACGTTTTTAAGATTGTCGATCGTGGCCTGTTTTTGGACCTCATCCCGGTTAGACACATAGTAGATCTTCACGCCCTTGGCCACGGCATAATTAAGGAAGTCAACGGCGCCGGGTATGGCCTTGGCCTTTCGCATGTCGCCCCAGGCATACCAGTCCTTGAGATTAAATGCCGAGCGATTTTTGATCGAGTGTGCCTGGGCCGGCGAATTGTCGAGCACGGTCTCGTCGATATCCACGAGGATAGCCCGGGGGCGCTTACGCTCAGCCTTGGGCAGTTTCTTTGCGTTTTTCTTATCGAGGTCTGCGTCAAGCTCCCAGCGGGCGAGATTAAAGGCCTGGTACGCAAGAGCGCGGTACTCGGCGGCTTTTTGCATGTATAGAATGGCCCCGATCTGATATTCGTTATCCGCCGCCGGCTGAACCGCCGGGGACGGCTGCTGGGCCGAAGTTACAAAATATGTCGAGGCGGCAGAGCAAACTACCAGGGTCAAACTCAGGAGGACATTATTCCGTTTCATATAAGTGGTTGGAAAAGAGAATTTTATTGATTATAAATGATTTATGCAGCGAAAGCCGAAAGAGCAAGCCGGTGAGAAAAAAGACAAGCGCCCGCCGGAAAACGAGCAGACGTGGGAAGAGGACCAGAGAAAACGCGACTACTATTATGACGACGCTCACGGATATGAGGTCTATAAGCCTGAGACAAATGACGACGAGAGCGAAAGTGATTGAAAATGTCGGTTGATTCGTATAGGATAGCGCTCACCCGAGATTCCACAGATCAAAAAGAGAGGTTTGTTATGTCATTTATTAGAGCGACATTTGTGCTTCGGCTATGTTTAGCCGCAGCCGTTTTACTCGGCACCGGAGCGGTCACGTATGCGATCACATACGGATTTGTAGACGAAAAGAACACCTATTCGAACACCGGCGCGTTTATAGTCCAGCGTGCGTCTGACGGACACATATTCCCCATCTGTTCGGGTACGTTGATCTCGTCGACGGTCTTTCTGACAGCGAGCCATTGCACGGACTTTTATACGCGTGATTTAGCACCGAGAGGCTTCTCGGCTTTTATTAGCTTTGACAACCCGATTCCATTCGGCAATTTGACCACGAGGAATACGAAACTGATTGCGGTGAGCCAGGTCGTTACGAACCCAAATTACAATCAGGCTCAGAATGACACCGGTGACATCGCCGTGCTGCTCGTGTCAGGGCGGAGCACGCGGGGCATTACGCCGGCTGCTTTGCCGACATTTGGCTTGCTTGACGAGATGGCAGCAAAGAACGGTCTGACGGGCACCAAATACACCGCCGCGGGATACGGTCTGCAAAATCGGGTTGTCGGCGGCGGAGTGCCGTACTTTCAGGACCAGAACCCGATTCCCCGAATGTACTCATTCTCGTCTTTTGACGCTCTCAACAACACCTTTCTTCGCTTGTCACAGAACCCATCGACTGGCGATGGCGGTACGTGTTATGGAGACTCAGGAGGGCCGAATTTTCTAAACGTCAATGGTGTGCGTACGCTGGTCGGGATAACGATAACTGGCGATGCGGTGTGCCGGGCGACAAATACCACTTACCGAACGGATACTGCGTCGGCACGCAGCTTTTTGGCGCCGTTTGTGGCTCTTCCATAAACAAAGACGATCGATAACAGCAAGCGGCCCGCGACTTAAACATCGCGCGCCGCTTTATTAGCTTTTAGTTTAAGTTACTTCTTCGGACGTTCGTTGGATTTCAGTACGCGTTTACGCAGCCTGATAGCTTTTGGCGTGACTTCGATGAGCTCATCATCGGCAATGAACTCCAGCGCCCGCTCAAGCGACATCTCACGCTGCGGGACAAGACGCATCGCCTCGTCGGCGCTCGTTGTACGCATGTTCGAAAGCTTTTTCTCTTTGATGGGGTTAACGTCCAGGTCGACCGCTCGGGCATTTTCGCCGACGATCATCCCTTCGTAGACCTTTACCTGCGGTTTGACGAACAGTACGCCACGTTCCTGCAGGTTATATAGCGCGTAGGTGTTGGTTTCGCCCATCCGGTCCGAGACGAGTGAGCCCGTCTGGCGTGATTTCATATCACCCTGCCACTTATCGAATTTCAGAAAAAGCGTGTTGAGTAGGCCGGTGCCTTTGGTTTCAGTCAAAAACTCACCTCTGAAGCCAATGAGACCTCGCGAAGGCACCTCATATTCCAGACGCACGCGGCCCGAGCCGTTATTGATCATTTTGGTCATCTGACCTTTTCGCCGACCGAGGGCCTCGGTCACCACACCTATGAATTCCTCGGGGACGTCGATGACCACAAGCTCTATCGGCTCAAGGATTTCGCCCGTTTTTTCGTGTTTCTTGGTAATAACCTCGGGCTTTGATACCTGAAGTTCATACCCCTCGCGGCGCATCATTTCGATCAGGATCGCCAACTGCAGTTCACCGCGGCCCGAAACCTTAAACTGTTCCGCGGCGTCGGTCAGCTCGACGCGAAGAGCAACGTTACCTAGGAGCTCGCGGTCGAGGCGTTCATCCAGCCGGATAGTGAGTGTGCCCATCGCCATTCCAAAAAAACACGTGTAAGACAATGTAACACACAAGCATCTGTCGGCCCCCGACAAAGCGCATTCGCTCCGCGATCAACGCGGTGCGGTGC
>JBHENG010000112.1:0-3893 GCA_046262195.1 Pyrinomonadaceae bacterium
AGGCTCGTCCGCATGCTTTGCTTGAAATTGGCTACCTGATTTTCCGTCTGGATCTTGATCAGGTCCTGATCGCCATCGAAGACCCAGCCGGTGATGCCGGTGTTTACCTGCGTCAAGCGAGAGCCGTTTCCTTTGAAATCGGTACGCTCCTTGTCCGGGAACACCATCACGTCCGTGAATGTCTGAAAGGACACGACAACATTCTCACGCAAAACACTGAACTTTCCCTTGCCGACCTGCGAGGTGACCCGCAAATAGTTGTCCCCGCCCATGTTCTGTACGGCTTTAGCAACGATCGCCGCCGCCTTTTGTCTCGACTCGGGAGAAGCGTCATTCTCCTGCGTATATGCCGAAACGAACGCCGAAACTACAGCCGTCAATAAAAGAACCCTGAAAATCTTAAAACTCATAATAAAAAAGCTTCGGCGAATGTTATCACCGAAGCCCTTTGATGCGAAAATATCGCCCGTGGTTTAGTTAAGACTAAAGGCCTCACCCGGCTTGACCATTATCTCGCCGTCGACAGCGTCCACGACAAATGTGACCCCCGCCTTCCACTCGTTGGTGATCGGCAGTTTGACCTTTTGGTCGATGTGCCGCTTGAGGAATCGAGCTCCGTAAGTCTGACTAAAGCCTTTTTCCGTGAGCAGGTCGACAGCCGCCTGTGTAATGTCGACGACCTTGCCCTGTCGCTCCATATTGCGCTGGATCTTTGCCAGATAAAGCTGTGCGATCTCGCGCACCTCGTCCATTGTCAGCGGGGCAAAAATCACTATCTCGTCGATACGGTTCCTAAACTCGGGTGTGAAGCGTTCCTCCGCTGCCTTCATGACATCACTTCTGATCTGCTTCATGTCACCGAGCGATTTCGAGCCGAAACCGAGCGGCTGCTCGTATTTCTTGAAATTGCTCGAACCCAGGTTGGAGGTCATGATGACGATCGCGTCCGAGAGGTAAACCTTTTTCCCGCGGCCGTCCGTGATCCAGCCTTCATCGAACGCCTGAAGAAAGATATTCATCAGGTAGGGCGACGCTTTTTCGACCTCGTCCAGCAGCAGAACAGTATAGGGGTTGTCGCGCAGCTGCTCGGTCAACAGGCCGCCCCGTTCAGAGCCGACAATGCCGCGCGGCATCCCGATAAGCTTTTCGATGCCGATCGTGCCGTCACCGTATTCGCTCATGTCGATGCGAACCATCTTGCTCTCGTCACCGAACATAAACTCGGCCACGGCTTTAGCGAGCTCGGTTTTCCCCACACCCGTCGGTCCGAGGAAAAGCAGAACGCCGTCGGGCGCGTAATGATTTTCCTTGAGCGGTCCTTTGTTTAGACGCAGCCGCTCGGCGACGGCCCGCACCGCGTCCTTTTGTCCTATGACACGATGTCCGAGATCGGCTTCCATCGCGGAAAATCGGTCCGATGTGTCCCGATAGATCATGTCCTTTGGAATACGCGATTCCTGAGAAATGACGTCGATTATATGTTCCGGCAGCACGATCAATTCTGTCGGCCCGTTTATCTCCACTTTTACGGACGCGGTATCGAGCCACCCGATCGCCTTGTCCGGTAAATGGAGGTTGCGGATGTACTTGGGCGACATCTCGAGAGCCGTATTGATCGCCTCGTCCGAGATGGTGACCGAATAATTCTTTTCGAGCCGCGGCCTGATCCCAAGCAGGATCTCTTTCGTCTCGTCAATGCTGGGCTCCGCGACCTTTACGAGTCTAAAGCGGCGTGCCAGGGCCTCATCCTCGCCGATGTACTCTTTGTATTCGGTGATCGTGGTCGCACCGATTATCCTCAGCTCACCACGTGCGAGCGACGATTTGAACATATTCGCGGCGTCCGACGTTGTACCCAGTGCCGCTCCAGCACCGATGATCGTGTGGGCCTCGTCGATGAATAATATGATGTGGTCCTTTTCCTTGACCTCGTCAATGATGCCCTTGATGCGTTCCTCGAACATGCCGCGGAGCATCGTGCCCGCGACAAGGCCGCCCATCTGCAGCTGTACAATGTGAGCATCGCGAAGACGGGCCGGGACCTTTTCAGGTTCGAGCTCGATAAGACGTGCCAGCCCCTCGACGACGGCAGTTTTGCCGACACCGGGTTCGCCGACGAGCATGGGTGAATTTGACCGTTCCCGATGCGAGAGGATCTCGATCATTTGCAGGATCTCGGTCTCTCGACCGATCGTCGGCGGTATCTTATCCTGCCTCGCAAGTTTGTTGAGTGAAACTCCGAAATGCCTCAAAAACGACGGCAGCTCGTATTTTTGACGGGTCCGCTCCTCTTCCTTTTCACGTTTCTTTATACGTGTCCGGGCGGTCTGGGCCACCTCGTCCGACGGCACTCCCAGATTCTGTAAAACGTCATTAAGGACGCTGCGTTCATCATTAGATAGAACGTAAAAAATGTCGCTGCCATCGATCACCCGCCGTCCCTGTGAACGGGCGCGGTCCATGGCGCGTTTAAATAATTCCGTTGTCTCCGGGGCAATTCGGAAACCCTTGCCGCTGTGCTGGCGGCCATTTTCCATCCGTTTCTCGATCAGTAATTTTACGGATCGAGGGTCAACCGACAGGTCCCGCATCGTCGAGGAAAAGAGGTCATCCTCTTCAAACGCGATCGCGTGCAGAATGTGTTCGATCGACACATAGTTCTGATCGCGCTTCTTGGATTCGCCCAAGGCCGTCTCCAGGATGCGCTGCCCGCTTTCACTAAACTTATCTTTATATGCGTCTATATCAGCCATAAATCTTTGATCTAACCAGAAGCTTTGATGCGGGCGGCGCAGAAGACTCTGCCCGCGTTCGATTATAACACCTGCGTCGCGGGCATAAAACGTTTTTCTAAATGGGTAGATGGCACGTCCAGTGATGCCTGGGAACGCAGGCATCCATGCCTGCATGGCGGCATCGCCGCCAGGTGACGTTGAATCTCAAAGGTTTGACATCGGAGGGAACCGGGGTTGCGGACAAGGATGTCCGCGTTCCTACCGCAAATGGATCGTCGTTTGCACGATATAGGTACGAGCCGGACGATCTTATCGGGTTTCAGACGCAAATATGCTGTGGCACGCCGTTCGCTTCTACTGGCACTTAGGGGGAAGTATTTCCATGAATATGAACATAAGAGATATGAAGAAGACACTTTTGTTAGGCCTGGCGGCGTTCGTTTGCACGGGGATGTTCGCGATGGACAGCTATGCGCAGGGTAACAGCGGGAAGAATCGCGACAGGGGCAAGCAGAGCGATCGTGGGCGTTATGACGACCGTGACCGGAACGGCCGTCACAATGATGACGACCGGTTCGGCAACCGACGCGGCTACGGGAACGTAAACGATAAGCAATACCAGAAGTCGTATAACAAGGGACTTAAGGATGGCCAGAAGCAGGCCAAAAAGGATATCCGCAACGGCACCTCGGGCGGCGGTTATTATGGCGGTTCGCGCCGTGACACCGGCAACGGAGGCCTCTGGGGAGCCATCTTCGGCCAGGGCGTTCGCAGTAACGGCGCTAATTCACAGGCATACGAGCAGGGGTACAGACGCGGTTATCAGGAAGCGATTTCACGTCAAAGGAATGTGAACTACAGGAACTCCAATGGGCGTTCATGGCCGTTCTAGGTAATGCATAGCGGGAACTGAGGAGCCGTCGAAAACTATAATGGTTTTCGGCGGCGATTTTTTTCATTTCTTTACAGAATATCGGAAGAACCACCGGACGCCTGTCTGAAATCCTCTTTTCAATTGCCCCCGGCTTCAGCCGGGGGGTGGGGTGGCTGAAAAGCCTCGGGCTTTAGCCCAAACTCAGTTTTGAAGAATTCACCTGGCTCCAGTCGAACATTGTTTGCGGCTAAAGCCATAAGGATTTTTTTTATCTGAAGTTCGGC
>JBHENG010000112.1:3903-4023 GCA_046262195.1 Pyrinomonadaceae bacterium
CTTCCGATGGCCCAGGTTTCAGGTTCGCGTCCGGACCCGGACGTTTGATAATAGCCCACCGATTTATCGGTGGGTACGGATCGAATCAGAATATTAGTCCCGTAAGGGACGATTGAAATA
>JBHENG010000113.1:0-3909 GCA_046262195.1 Pyrinomonadaceae bacterium
CGATAATGGCTATTCCGATCCATGCGACGGCGTATCGCAGAACAAATTCAAGAGTGGCGAGCTCTTTGGCAACGGCGACCCAGTACAGAAGCGCGAGGATCACCATTCCGACCATTGTCGGTACGGCACGAGTGCCGCGGAGCAGCTTTAGCACCACATACACGATTATGAAAACCAGCGATATGTCTAGAACATTTCGCAAGGTATCCCACGTCGGTATGTAACCGATAAAGTCCATTTACTGCGGGGGGCGAAGCGCGCCCAAAAGCTTTATTCTGATTGCGACCTATGGGCCTTAGAATATCACAGTAGCGGCGGCTTATTTTTGAAACCGGAGTTTTGATCAGGCCTCGAAAGGCACCTCGGCATTCTGCAGGACGCCAAGCTCGTTGCGGGCGACTCGATCGAGCAATTTTGGGTCGTCGAACATCTTTACAAGGCCATTAACGGTCGCGTAACGAGGCTCGTCAGCGATCGTGACTGGGAAGGTTGATAAAGGAGCGCATAAATTGGTCGATGCCCTCAAGCAAAGCGCCGCCCCCGGTGAGGATCACCCCGCGATCATAGATATCTGCGGCTACCTCTGGCCTGAGCTCAGTGAGGGTATCTTTTACCCGAACGGCGATACGCCGGACGATGGCCTCGACGATCGGGAAGATCTCACCCGCCGTGATCTCTACGGCGCCCGGACCGCCGGTCTGGACGTCTCGGCCACGTATCATCATGGATTTGGAGATATCGTCCGGGAGAAATGTGGATGCAAATGTTGTCTTAAGAAGCTCGGTGGTTTCCTCGCCGACCTGCAGCCCCCGATGCCGGCGAATGTGCGTCGCCAGGCTTTCATTTATTGCGTTGCTGCCGTAGCGCTCAGATGTGGAGTGAATTATTGATCCCTTAGCTACGAAAGCTATGTTTGTGGTGCCCGCCCCGATGTCTACAATGGCTGAGGCTCGCTTGTCCGAGGGCTGCACCCCGGCCCCAAATGCGGCGGCAAGGCCCTCTTCCATCATGAAAACCTTTCCGATGTGCGCCTCCTCGGCAGCGTGAAACAATGCGCGCTGCTCCACGTGCGTCACGTCTGAGACCATGCTCATCACAGCCTGGATCGAGATGTTTGAGCCGCCCGTTTTTGCTTTTTTTACAAAATGGGCGAGCATCTTTTTTGTCCGCTCAAAGTCGCCTACAACTCCGCCCGACAGCGGAGCGCGGACAACAACGTCGCGTCCCTCACGGCCGGTCATCTCGGCCGCTTCCTGTCCAAAGGCAACGATCTCCTCGGTTGTTTCGTTGATGGCTACAAGCGAAGGCTCATCGAGGACGACACCGCGCCCCTTGACGGCAATGAGAGTGGTGGCCGTTCCGAGATCGATCGCCATCGAATCGGTGACCAATTTTTTGAGGGACGAAATCTTCAACATACGGGGTATTACTAATGCCCAGCCGCCACTAATTATAAGCTGAATCGATATGACCTTCCAACACTCTTAATTCCACCTGACCTCGTAGAGCTCCACCGGCTGAGTCCTGTTTTTCACTGTCAAAGGCTCGCGTTTTTCCATCGGAAACAGGTTTCCGGCTGCTCTGACAGTGGCCTCGCTGATCAATATCTGGCCCCCCACCGTGTTCGACTCGAGCCGCGAAGCCAGGTTCACCGTGTCGCCTATCGCGGTGTATTCCGATCGGCGTTCCGACCCTATGTACCCGATCGTCGCGACACCAGTGTGAAGTCCGATCCCGATGGCGATCTTGGAATAACCCTGCGTCGCAAACTCGTTTTGCAGGGTCAGCAGCCTTCTTTGCATTGCGACAGCCGCGTTGACGGCATTCCGTGCATCCTCAGGGGTCGCGGTCGGTGCACCAAAGAGGGCCATCAGGCCGTCGCCGATGTACTTATCCAGGGTGCCCCCATGCTCAAAAATGATCTCAGACATCGCTGTGAAATATTGATTTAGCAGCCCGACCACCTTTTCAGGGTTCTCGTGCTCCGAAAAGGCAGTAAACCCTCGGATGTCGGCAAACAAAACCGTGATCGTCTGGTTCGCACCGCCCAGCCGGAACGAATCAGGGTTCTCCAGCAGCTGTTTCACGACATACTCGGGCATGAAACGGCTGTAGTTTGCCCGAGCGACCTCTTCACGGGCCAGTCTTGTATGCGCCTTTACCGTTTCAACAGTAACCGCCGTTTGCGCCGCGACCGCGCTGATCAGCTCAAGGTGATCAGGCGAAAATGCCGCAAAAGGGTCCAACCTGTCGGCGTACAAAACGCCGTGAACATTGGACTGCGTGATCAGCGGTGCACATATCGTGGAACGCACCCCTTGTGACACGATCGACTCGGCTCCCTGAAACTGGGCGTCGGTCTTCGCATCCTGCGAGAGGATGGCCACGCGGTCCTTCATGACCTTTGCCGTGATCGTGCGGCTCACAGTCAGCTTCTCCGTCAGCTTTTCAAAACTTTCCTCGCGGGTTTTGGCCGCAACCTGGTACAAAGAATTTTCAATCAACTGCCCGCCGTCGTTTTCCTCCGCCAGGAGGGCGACAACCCGGTCGGCAGGCGTCCCGCGAAAGATGAGGTCGGTCGCCTTTTCAAAGATCTCTTCCAAGTCAAAAACCGTGCCAAGGGTTTTGCTCATCTCAAAGAGCAGCTCGAGTATCTTCGCCTTTCGCCTGAGATCCTTTATCTCCTCGGGCGTAGCAAGTACAGACTCGGCCGAAAGGTTCGATTTAGGGCCGATGATCTCGTTTACAGAGATCTGAACCTGGGTGTGGCCGAGCGGTGAATCGTCAAACCTGACGCTTTTTGAGCGATCGTGGTCGGCATCGGTCGGTGTGGGCGGTACGGCCTTAAATTCCAGACGGCTCTCACCGATCGTAATGACATCGCCGGGGTTTAGAACATACTCGACCTGGGCATTGCCGTTAACGAAAACGTGATTGACACTGCGGAATAGCTGCCCGTTCTCGACATACCCGTCGATCAGCTTGAACCGATTGCCTTCGCCGATGATAAAAGCGTGTTTGCGCGAGACGCGGCGGTCGTTTAGAACGATGTCATTCTCTTTTGCGCGGCCTATGAAACAGCTCGTGCCGGCGTCAAGTGTTGCCTGCCACTCGCGCCCGGTGGGCTCGGTAATTGTAAGGATCGCGTTCAAGGTAATCGTAATTGTAATTCTTAAACCGTAAATGGTAAATTACGCTTCCGTCTATTGACCGGCATGATGATATATCTCGACAACAACGCTACGACGCAGCTGGGCGCCGGGGTTTTTGATGCGATGCAGGCCCATCTGACTGCCTCTTTTGCGAACCCGTCAGCCGCATATTCGGCGGCAGCCCAAAGCCGAAATGCCGTAGACAACGCACGCGAGAGGGTGGCCGGTCTGCTGGGAGCATCATCCGCGGACGAGATAGTCTTTACATCAGGCGGCACTGAGAGCGATAACTGGGCCATTGTCGGAGGTCTCGAGGCGAACCCATCAAAGGACCACATCATCACGACACGAGTCGAACACGAGGCTGTCCGCAAGCTGTGCGAAAAGCTGGAGAATACCGCCCGCGTCACGGTATCGTGGCTTGATGTCGATGAGGACGGGGCGATCGATCTTGATTCGCTCCGCTCGGCGCTTAGCCCTCGGACGGCAGTCGTCTCGGTGATGCTTGCCAATAACGAAACGGGCATCCTCTTCCCGGTCAATGAGATAGGCGAGATCGTGAGAGAGAATTCCGACGCTTTGTTTCACGTCGACGGGGTCAATGCCGTGGGAAAGATCCCGATCGATCTAAAGACGGCGGAGATCGACCTTTTCTCCATCTCGGGACATAAGTTTTACGGTCCAAAGGGCGTCGGAGCACTCTATGTTCGGGACGGTGTAAAGCTGCCGCCATTTCTCATTGGCGGCAGCTTTACAC
>JBHENG010000114.1:0-3773 GCA_046262195.1 Pyrinomonadaceae bacterium
GTCCTCGTCCGTCCGAGGCTTTGGCTACGCGGTGAAGTGCTTCGCCGGCAATTCCACGGCCACCGCCCTCGTCACCGGCGATCGGGCCCCATCCGCCCGACATGATCTTATTCCCGTCGTCGTCGATGCCGAGGCAAACTGATCCAGTACCTGCGATCACTACCAGGCCCGCCTTTCCCAGCGTCGTGCCGTAAAGCGCGATGTCCGCATCCGTTGTGACGTAGGTCTTGCGCGTACGGAACCGGGAAATGAAACTCTCCGTTACACGTTGCCGAATATCATCCCGGCGGACACCAGCCAGCCCAAGCGTAGCCGCGACAATATCGCCCCGGGAAAAGTCACATTCGTCGCAAGCGGCGTCGGCAGCTGTGGCAATGTTTGCCACCGCGGTCTCAATACCTACCCGAAGCGGGTTCGACGGGCCGCCAGTCCCTTCGCCCACGACCTCTCGTGCCTCGTCCATCAGAACGACATTTGTCTTGGTACCGCCCCCGTCCACGCCCAAAAAGAGCCTGAAAAGCTGACGTTTTCGACGTCGATTTGCGTCCAATTGCGGCATCGTTGATCCGTTACTGACGAAACATTTACAATTCCATTCTTCGGGAAACTTGACATATAATCAAATTTAACAGATTTTATGTAGTCGATAAGCTAATCTAATCGCACGGTTTGGGATCAGTCAGCTATGGAGATAAGACAGCTAAAGGCTTTCCTTGCGATCGCTGAGGCAAAAACCTTCACAGCCGGAGCTCGTCGCGTAAACGTCACCCAGGCGGCCATCTCTATGCAGATCAGACAGCTCGAAGATGAGGTGGGTCTTCAGCTTTTTACAAGGACCCCGCGGCGAGTGATCCTTACCGAGGCAGGGGAATACCTGATCGACCGGGCACGCAAAATTTTGCGGGAGCATGACTCAGCACTCGCGGAGATCGCGGAGCTGGGTGGGGTCGAGCACGGGCGGCTGCGGATCGGATCTGCATCGGCGGAATTTTTGACCCTCCAGCTGCCGCGCATTCTGCAGCGTATAAGAGACAAGTATCCAAACGCGGAGTTGGCCGTAAGCGCCGGTACCAGCCAGACGCTCGTCGACAAGATCATGCATGGCGAGATCGATATCGCATTCGTGTCGCTGCCGGTCGAAAACTCGAGTATCACGACCGATCTTTTATTCAGCGACGAAATAGTTGCCATCGCGCACCCCAGCCATCCGCGGGCAAATCAAAAATACATAAGCGCCGCCGGGCTCGCAGGCGAGCGTCTTATCCTGGGTGAGCGTGGCGGAAATACACGTCGCATGATCGACGATTTTTTCAACGCGGCCAACGTGCGGCCGCACATCATCATGGAGCTGTCGCGCCAAGAGGCAATTAACCAGATGGTCGAGAACAATCTCGGCGTCGGGACGGCAGGCGCAAAAACGATCGCCGACGAGGTCCGTCAAGGACGCCTCGTGGCATGGATGATCGAGGGCGCTGAGATAAACTGGGACCTCGGTCTGGCGCGGCTGAGGGGCGGTTATTTCTCGCCTATTTCTAAAGAATTTATTGCTCTATGCAAGGAAAGCTTTGTCGAACGCGAGAAAGAGCTAAGGGCTAATAAGTAATAGCAAGCAATTGTAATGATGTACTTGAGTTTTTTAGGCGAATGAAAATGCAAAAGCACAGTAGGATCGGAAACATGCACATTTTCCTATTGATCTGGGGCTATCTCTGCGTCGCGGTGGTTACCGCGGCGGCGCAAAATTTGCCGATCGCGGCTCCGCAAACACTGGGCATGAATGCGGCGAAGCTGGCCCAGATCGACGCTGTTGTCGAGGCGGACATCAAGGATAAGAAACTGCCGGGTGCCGTGGTTCTGATTGGGCATAAAGGCAAGATCGTTTTTCGCAAGGCCTATGGCAACCGCTCATTGGTGCCAACGGTTGAAAAAATGACCGTGGACACCATTTTTGATATGGCCAGCCTGACGAAGCCTGTCGCGACGGCCACCTCGATAATGATCCTGATGGAGCGGGGAAAGGTCCGGCTGAATGACACGATAGGGAAGTTCATTCCGGATATCGAGGATGAACAGGCCCAGCGGGTAACGGTGCTGCAGCTGCTTACGCATGTCTCAGGTTATGCACCGGATTTTGATCTAAAGGAGAAGTGGGTCGGACGTGAGGGAATGCTTACCGCATTGAAGAAAGAGAAGCTGAGAACCCCGCCGGGAACGCGATTCGTTTACTCAGATATTGGCTTTGTCGTTCTCGGGGAGATCGTCGAACGTGTAAGCGGGCGAACGCTTGATGTGTTTGCAAAGGAGAATCACTTCGCGGGTATGTCCGACACCACGATCGTACGGGACAGCCTGGACTCGCGTGTGCCTAATGCATCGGCATCGAGGCTGAACCTGCTCTCACGAACTGCTCCCACAGAAGATGTATGCGGGCAGCAGAGTTACCTTGGCAGCACACCCAGCGCCGACTGTCAGCGATTGAAGCAGATACTTCGCGGCACGGTTCATGATCCAACCTCCTACCGGATGCATGGGGTGGCCGGACACGCCGGGTTGTTTTCTACGGCGGATGACATCGCGCGGTTCTCCCAGATGATGCTCAATAACGGTGTCATGGACGGCAAGCGGATACTGTCTGCCCAGACGATCGCCAGGATGACGGCTCCATACGTCGTTGCTGAAGACGGTTCTGCACGTGGCCTCGGCTGGGATATCAATACGTCATTCTCTTCAAATAGAGGTGAGTTGTTTCCGCTCGGCTCATTTGGCCACACGGGCTTTACCGGAACAAGCGTCTGGATAGATCGGGTGTCACAAACGTTTGTTGTTTTCCTGTCAAACCGTGTCCACCCGGATGGGAAGGGTGATGTAACACCTTTGCGGGCGAAGGTCGCAACTATCGCTGCATCCGCGATCGAGGATTTGCCGATGGAAAGGTGGAATGAGGCCGAGGCCCCGTATAATGCGGCCGTTGCGGCACAGATCCCGAAATTTAGAGAGCAGGTCGAGGCCGCAAGGCGTGCTATGACTGGAACGCAGGCGACCCCGCCTGCAACGACGCGGAGCGGCGTACCGCCGCTTGCAGGCGGGACGCCTGCGGTCCAGTCGGTAACGGTCCTGAATGGTATCGACATTCTCGAGCGAGATAAATTCAAACAGCTGGACCGGATGAGGATCGGCCTGGTCACGAACCACACCGGCCGTAACCTTGCCGGAAAGCCGACCATCGACATCCTAAAAGAAGCTCCAAATGTAAAGCTCGTCTCTTTGTTTGCCCCGGAGCACGGAATCCGCGGACTTTTGGACGACAAGGTTTCAGATTCGGAAGATCAAAAGACGGGACTTCCGATCTATTCGCTGTACGGCGAAACGCGACGGCCGAAACCCGAACAGATCCGCGACCTCGACGCCATCGTATACGACATTCAGGACATCGGAGCAAGGTTTTATACCTACACGGCCACTCTCAGAAACGTGATGGAAGAGGCGGCGAAACTCGGAAAGCCGGTTTTTGTGCTGGACCGTCCTAACCCCATCAATGGCGTGGCCGTTGAGGGCCCGCTCGCTGATGAAGACAAGTTATCGTTCATAGCTGCGCACACCACACCCGTGCGATATGGCCTAACGATCGGCGAGCTGGGCCAGATGATGAACGCTGAACGTAAGATGGGCGCCGACCTACGGGTCGTCAAGATGGACGGATGGTCACGGGCGATGTGGTTCGATGAAACGGGGCAAACGTGGGTAAACCCGTCGCCAAATATGCGCTCCTTGAC
>JBHENG010000115.1:0-3710 GCA_046262195.1 Pyrinomonadaceae bacterium
GCGAGGCATGCTGAAAGGTCTGTGTGTCGTCCTGAAAAAAGTTGACACTTTTGAGTGCTTATTCCTGGTGGAAGTTGTCGGTTGTGTCGTGTTTTTATACCAATGCTGTCTTCGTTTTTCAAAGATCGTCCGGGTCACTTCCCCGGTGCAGGCACCACTATATCACCTGTTGCGTGCGTGGTCAAGTGTTTCATGCACGAGTGCAAAATGCATACCAGTGCAGAAGCCCGCACGAAGTAAGGGCGCCCGCCGTCACTGCTCAAGCCGAAACCGATTCAAAGCCCGCATGCCGAAGCCCGCACGAAGTAAGGGCGCCCGCCGTCACTGCTCAAGCCGAAAGCGATCCAGGACTGGCTGATCATGCTTCATTACTAAGCCAACGTAACGGCTGAACATGGCCGCGCGCTTAGGGCGTAGGTCTCGAGTTGTGAACATAGCCCCGTGCTTCAGCACCGGGTCAAGGTCCCAAATATAATATGCCCTCGAAAAGCGCAAGCGTTTTCGAGGCTTCTTTCATCTCAACGGCAAAAACAAAACCTACCCTGTTTTGTGAACGGATAGGTATCAGAAAAGCTTTCCGCCTGCTCAAGCGTCGTCCCTCCTTTTTTGAGATGTACCAAATGCGTTGGATCAACGGAAGTTCCGTATCATGACGACATCGGATCTGCGCTCGGTGCGGGATGAGACGATGTCGTTATTTGGGGACCAATCGAATTGAAGGATCCTATCCGAGGTGAATGTCGTCACTTGCCGTGGCGGGCCGCCGGCGATGGGCTGGACCCAAACATTTGAAACTCCTTTTTTGGTCAGTACATAAGCGATCCCTTTTCCGTCTGCGGTCCATTTAACGCGTTGGCCTCGAGGGGTATCAAACAGCTTGATCGGATCGCCGCCTTCCGCGGGAAATATGGCTAACTTCCATCTAGATTCGTCATGCGGATCGGGGTTGAACCAGAGCGCAATAGACTTGCCGTCGGGCGATACATCAACCCCGTACGACGGCAGCTCAATGATGGGCTTTTCATCCTCGCCGTCGATCGAGACCCTCCAAATGGTCCGCTGCTCCGGAGGGCCGTCGAGTTTTCCAGACGTATAGTAGACCCACCGACCGTCGGGTGAAATAGCAGGCTGATTTGCCCCTTGGCCAGCCGTCAAACGCCTGGGATCGTTACCATCGATGTTCACACGCCAAAGATTGAAATTACCTTCGCCAGCGCGGTTCGACGCAAAGATCAAGTAGCGGCCGTCCGGGGAAGTGATGGGCATGACGTTATTTCCTGCCTGCTGCGTGATCTGACGCTCATCGCTGCCATCGCGGTTCATGATCCAAACGTCCCGCTGCCCGGAAGCATTTGAGCCGAAGACGATCCGGCCGTCAGCTCCCCAGCGAATCCAGATAAAGTCATGCTTGTAGGTCGTCGAAATAGGCGTCGCTGAATCGAATGGAGATGGTAATATCCATAGTCGCGAAAGGTCCTCGTAGCGGGCCGATATGATAGTTCTCCCGTCCGAGGTAATACTAGCTCCCGCATAGCTATCTAGATCGTTAGTGATGCGAGAGATCGCACCCGAAGGGTACTCGATCGACCAAAGCTGCGGGGGCAAGCCGGCTTTTTCACTGCCGCTCGCTATCAGGGCGCTACCGTCAGCTAACCACGTCAGACCGTTTCCCAAGCCGCCGGGGAAGAGCTCAGCCAAAATGGTTTCTTTACCCGTTGCGACGTCTACAAGAACGATTCTGCCGCCGGCCACGCTTGCGATCATCCGCCCGTCGGGCGACCAATCAAAACTGAAATCAGAGTATGGATCGGAGGCACTGCGAGACGCGATCGTTCTCTGTTCGGTTCCATCCATCTTAGACACGATGAGGGCTGTCTCAGCGTCCGAAACTCGAGTAAAGCACACAGAATCGTTGAGGGGGGAGACCTTAAAGAAGACGCCTACATCATCAATGAGCTTGATCGGCGTCGAACCCAGGATAGGCACTTTGTATAAAGTTGTTCGGCTGTTATTACGCCGGCCGAAATAAAGCCAGTTACCGTCAGAAGAATAATCCAGGTCAAGATAAGCATCGGGCCCCGAAGGAATTAATTGAAGCCGGCTGCCGCTCTTAAGGTGCGTAATTATTAGCGGGAACTGACCGTCGATATTTGGAGCATGCGCAACGTATTCTCCATTCGGTGACACGGCGTATGCCGCGGATCTTTCCAAGCCCGGAACAGGAGTGATAATTGGCTCCGTTTTTGAGCGACCGCGAAACCATGGCGAGAGCAAGTAACCGGCGAGCCCGATCAAAAGAGCCGCCGATGCGATCATAAAAACCGTCCGGCCAATATCGGCGCGCCGCGCTTTAGATTTCCTTTCAATGTTTACAGGATCTTGATAAGACGGCGTCTCCGCCTGGACGCTCACCAGCGACGATCCGGAATCTCCGTGGGGAAACTCATTGACTCGACCGACAAATCGATAGCCAACCTTTGGAAAGGTTTCTATCCTGGCTGCTTGACCTCCGTCACGCTCCCAATTGCCGTTAGCGAGGACCTTTCGCAGAGCTGCAATATGAACGGTGAGGTTAGCCTCTTCAACGATCGATTCGGGCCACACTGCCTCGAGAATCTCGTCCTTACTTACAACCCGGTTGCTGTTTCTGACAAGGAATGACAACAACTCGGCGGCCTTTAACGTGAGTTTGACGGGTTCGCGGTCACGGGAGAGGATGTTATTCGTTGCGTCCAATCTAAAGCCCGCGAACTCAAAAACTTTGCCACCTCCCTCGGCCTTTTCCCGGTTTATCAATGGGATACTCCTGAATTTGGAAAAAATTTGTAACTAATTAGGGACTTTCAGCCTGCCGACTGGGAAACTCGCCCTGCACCTGATCAACCTCGCGAAGAAGCGCCTTTCCGTCAAGGATCTTTCGTATACGTTTCAAAACGAAAGTAAACCAAGTCAGGAGTTTTTTCAATAGGTTTATCGGTCGGTGTAATTCCCGTTTTTACTGTTAATAAATAACCTGCCGCAAAGGAGAGAACTATGAAAAAAGCTGCGCTTCTGATGTCTTTGGCCGTGATCGCCGCACTTAGCCATAATTTGTACCGGTCTGAGGCGGCTAAACCCTCCGGCAACACCCCCGCTACGTCAACGATAGGGGATGCCGATCCGGTTAGCGGGACTGTTTACCGGGTCGGCAGCGACTCGCTCGGTACATATCGAAACGGCGTCGATTCGGTCGAGTCGATCGTTCAGGGTATCGGCAATTGGGAGTTAGACACAAAGCCATCGCCGCTGCGCCGCGTCCGTGTGGACCTTGGCGACCCGGTGCCGGGCAGTGGCGCGAACCCGCCGTTCCAGGCGGCGGTTGTGCCGCTGAGGTTCATTTCAAAATGCACGACAAGCATTTTCACTCTCGCCCTGAACCAATCGATCCTCTGCCCGTTGGCCATCGGAGCTATCGAATACGACGGCGCGATATACGCACTCCGCTCACAACAAACCAACTACCCGGGCACCGAACCGGTCATCTGGACTTGCCTCGCGCGAAATTCGACCAAATGTATCAGCTGGACAATGGTCCCAAGCGCGGTGCAGGCCGATGGCCAACGAAAGATCGTCATGCAGCTGCTCAAGCCGGGGTTGAAGCCCCACGACCCGGACGTCCTGCTCGGCCGGTTCTACATTTCATTTGATATCGGGGTTACCACGCCCTAGGT
>JBHENG010000116.1:0-3668 GCA_046262195.1 Pyrinomonadaceae bacterium
TGATACCACGAGCCTTTTCCTCAGGCGCGTTGTCGATCGAATCGAACGACCGGTACGATATCTTCGGGTTGTGCTTCTGCAATACCTTTGTGATCGCTGCTGTCAATGTCGTCTTGCCGTGATCAACGTGCCCGATCGTTCCAATGTTCACGTGCGGCTTGCTGCGGTCGAATTTTTCCTTGCTCATAATCTTTTATGCCTCAAAAACTACTTTATTTGATATCTAGATCCTTTTTTATATGCGTTTGGTGCCAACGTCACCCAACATCAGCGTATCCGTAGGATCAAAACAACTGGAGCCCAAGACGGGATTTGAACCCGTGACCTCATCCTTACCAAGGATGCGCTCTACCCCTGAGCTACTTGGGCCGGCTTTCAAATGCCTGCAAACAACTGTTGGAGCGGGAGACGAGACTCGAACTCGCGACATTCAGCTTGGAAGGCTGACGCTCTACCAACTGAGCTACTCCCGCTTCCGAAAGGAGAAAGGCGAAAGGATAAAGGCGAAAGTAAATCTCTTCACTTTATCCTTTATCCTTTATCCTTTCGCCTTTCAACCCTGGTGCATGGGGTAGGATTTGAACCTACGTAGGAAATTAATCCGACGGGTTTACAGCCCGTTGCCTTTGACCGCTCGACCACCCATGCGTGATCTCGTCCTGTTGCGATAACCGACTTTTTGAGCCAATTAGCAAATTCTTAATGATAACGAAGAGAATTACGAGTTGCAAGCGCCCGCGGGCTGGTTTTCGGTGCGAGATAGGGGCTAACCCGGATCGTCCGACGAGGGTGTGCCGGCCGACGCCGGGAACGCGGCCTTTGCTCGGGGGTGAAAGCGGTCGTAGTTCTTCTTGAGCTCGGTATTGGTTATGTGCGTGTAGATCTGCGTTGTTGAGATATCGGCATGGCCGAGCATCTGCTGGACCGAACGAATATCGGCACTATTCTGGACAAGATGTGTGGCAAACGAGTGTCGGAGCGTGTGCGGTGAGACGCCCTCAAACCCGCATTTCCTCGCGTATTCAGTGATCGCAAGATAAACGGCCTGGCGGGTCAGCGGCAGACCAGCCGAGGTGACAAACAGGTTCTCGATCTCAATATTGTCCATTTTTCGCCGATTTGCGAGATACGTTTTTAGCCACTCAATGGCGCTGGAACCGACGGGAACACGGCGAGTCTGGCTGCCTTTGCCCGTGGTGGTGACTATCCCCAGATCGATATCAATATTGCCTATTTTTAGGTTAACGACCTCTGAGACACGCAGACCCGACGCGTACATCAGCTCCAGAATGGCACGGTCCCTGAGGCCCGTCTCTGTGGAAACATCAGGTACTGCAAGCAGCATCTCGACCTCTGAACGGTTCAGAAATCGCGGCAGATAGACGCCTTTTTGCGGTGCGGCCAGGTCCTCAGCCGGGTTTTTGGTCACATGCCCGTCGAACATCAGGAACTTGTAAAAACCCCTGACCGCACTGATCAGACGGCGTTTTGAGTTCTCGGAAAGCTTTTCGGCGCTCAGATCGATCAGCCATTCGCGCAGATCGCTTCGCTTGAGCTGTAAAAGGTCGAGGCCGTTCTTTAAGGACCAGTCTGCCAGCCGCGCAAGGTCATGCTCGTAGCTCTCGATCGAATTAACCGCCAGGCCTTTTTCGACGCGGCAGTAGGAGAGATATTCGCGAATCAGGTTTCGTTTTTCGTCGGCCGAAGGCTGCATTAGTGGTTAGATACTAAGGAACCGGTCGAGACAATAGCAAGGAAATTCGTGTTGGGTGTTTGGTTAGAGATCCTCTGTTGGGACAGCATCGATGACGATATCGCTGCAATTGGCCATGTCAAGACTAGCACCGCGCATTGCTTTAGCCGCTTTCGAGCGGCCAAAATTCCAGGACCGTAGATCGGACTCGGCAGCCGCGGCATCCAGTCGCCGGGTCAGCCATGCTCTGACGGTGCACTGATCGGTCATATTCATCGCCGGAAAGGCCTCGAGCAGTGCCGGGATCGCATCGTCACTAAGACGGGCGTTGTAGGTCGCGTCAAATGGCCGACCCTGCTGCATAAGCGCGACATTGGTTTTGACGATAAATTCGTCGGGGTTTACAAAATGTGTCGTTCCAAGTATAAAGAATGCAGACCAGAGGGCTCCCCATGCAAAATGCCGCCTTGCTCCCCGCAGTACCGTAAACCCGAACCAGACAAAAACGACCGCTAGCCAGGTCATAAAGATCATCGGGTACAGGCGAACGGTCGTCAGGCCGTAGCCCAGATTCCCCGTAAGCAGTACAAGCCGCTGCATCGCTGACGCCATGATGACGAACAGAAGCGCGATCTGAATGCACGCCAAAATACGGAAAAGCGTGTGCACCCGGCTTGCCCCCTCGCGGATCAGCCAGTGCCCAAGCAGCAGCATCGGCAGAACCAGGGCCGAGACGGCAACCAGCTCGCCAAAACCGCGGCGGGCATATTCAGCCAGTTTAAAATCGGGCGTCGATTGCACCAGTTCCATGCCGCCGAACAGATACGGCACCTGGACTATCACAAAGCTCAGGAACAACAGGTTGGTCAGTCCAAGGATTACACCGATCTCGACGCCTCCGAGTTCAAGCGGCGTCGGAATTGAAGTGTGATCGATCTTTGCCCAGTCCCAGGGTTTCTTTTCCGGTTTTGAAAACGGTGCCGGGCTCGCGGGCGGATCAGACAGGTTAATGTGCTCGAGAATGGAAAGGTTGTTATGCAGCGCTACGGGGTTTTCGACGACTTCGCTGCGGACCTGGTCGACCCTGCTGGCGCCGCTTGTCCCATCTTTGGTAATGGGCTCTTCGCCCGCGATCGGGTTCTGCAGCATGACGCCTCTCAGGTACCCAGCCGAGAGCCATGCAAAGACGGCGAACAACGCAACGTGCGTAAAGTCGAGATCGATATTTATATTAAAGATACGATTTACCCAGCCCTCATAAACCGCATCCGCCGAGACGAACAACGCGCCGAAGATGAGCAACAGGGGCGCTACTATCGCCAGGCCTTTAAGAGCCGCGATGACGCCCTTCGGAATGGCGAAGCGGCGGGTCAGCTTCCACTCGATGTCGACGAAGAGCAATGCCGCCGCCATAAAAAGCGCGTTAAAGCTGGACCAGAAAAAAGCAGCCACGTAATGAAAGATGCCGGCAAGCCGCACCGGGATTTTCATGCGGGGAACGATGAGGACGGAAAGTATGGCGATGATCGCAAACGTGTCGGCAACACGAAGCTGAATCGAATCGCGCCAGGCGAACATCGACGCGAAAAATACTAGAGCGCCGAGCAATGCAGTGGTTTCGCCCGTCAGAAACTGCGGTGCCCGGCGGCGAAGCAGCACATACACGCCAACGGCAAACGCTACGTTGAAGAGCAGCACGTTGAGCCCCCACGGTTTTACACGTAACAAAACGTCACCCAGAATGCCGGTGATCACGGCAACTTTCAAGATGTCAAGACCGGTCTTTGTTCGTTCGTTCATTTGTTTGGTAGATCGCCGTTTGATGTTCCTGCGATCATTTCGTTCCCTGGTCCGCGCCACCCACTTAGGCAGGTGGTAATGACTTGCTGCTGGGATTCACACGCCGCTTTAACGCAAACGACGCTTATTACCCCGAATATTGTGGTTCCCATTGGGAAGGCGATGGCTCCGATCA
>JBHENG010000117.1:0-3652 GCA_046262195.1 Pyrinomonadaceae bacterium
TCTTTGATGTTTGCTGCGAGTCGCGTGACCTTTATCCGCAATTCGCATCGGAGCTGCTCGGCGAGACCGGCGTGGACATTGAGCTCGACCAGACCGGCAGTCTTTACCTTGCGTTCAGCAACGAGGAGTCAGAGGAGTTAAACGCACGGTATCGGTGGCAAAGCGAGGCGGGGCTGCCAGTCGAGCTTTGGTCCGCGGAAGATATAATAAATGCCGAGCCTCTTGTCTCTCGCTCGGTACAAATGGGGCTGTTTTTTCCGTGTGACTGGCAGGTCGAGAATCGAAAACTGTGCATCGCCCTAAAGCAGTATGCCACGCAGAATGAGATCGCGATCTATGAAAATACAAGGGTCGACAGTTTGCTCATCGATAATGGCCGGGTTGCGGGTGCGGTAACGGACAGGGGCACATTTCAGGCCGACAAGATCGTATTAGCAACTGGTGCATGGACGTCTCTCATCAAACTCGGCGATACGACGCTGCCGGTCAATGTCGAGCCCGTAAAGGGGCAGATGCTGTCATTTGCGGGTGCGGGGAACATGTTTCGGCATGTGTTGTACACCTCGCGAGGCTATATCGTGCCAAGGGCGAACGGACGTTTGCTCGCCGGTTCGACCACCGAGCACGCCGGTTTTGAAAAGGCCGTTACTGGTGCGGCGAGGTCCGATCTGGAAAGGATGGCAAGCAGGATCGCACCGGCTATCTCAACGCTTCGTGAGCCGGAGCAGTGGTCCGGCTTGCGGCCGTACGTCGCCGGCGGAATGCCCATTGTCGGCCCGCTGAATGAGATCGACGACCTTTACATTGCCTCCGGGCATTATCGCAACGGGATCCTGCTGGCACCGCTGACGGGCCAGGCGGTGGCTGATCACATGATCGACCGGGTGGACTCGGCATTGATCAGTAATTTTGGACCCGTGCGTGTAGAGCATGAAAAGATCGGGGTCACCGCAGCCTAAACCTATGAAACTGTTTGCTCTCATTTTGTTCCTGCTTTTTCCTCTGTTGACCGGTGCTCAGTCCGGAAGGGCGCCCGTCGCGGCAGAGAACACGGACGGCAGTGCATCGGGATCGACGGTCAAACAGCTATTCGAAGATACCAACGGTTATATAAGGGCAAAGGCGGCGGAGTTTGAAGCAAAAAAGGTGGCGTTCAGCGACCGGCTCCTCGACAAGGTCAAGCTCGAACAGCGTCAGTTGGCGGCGAAAAATGCCGCTATCGCAGCGGCCAGGAAAGATCTCGCGGGCGAAGATCTTTACTACCTGGGCATGCTCCACTGGATCGCCGAGAACCTTGACGGCACCGCCGACAACCTTAAAAAATTCATCGCTGCCGACACGGGTCCAGAGCCTCGTCGGCAGACGGCCCGTTCGGTGGTGGTGGTCGTTCTGGCGAAACAGCGAAAGCTCGAGGAAGCCGAGGCTCTGCTGGCCGCTTATCTGAAGACCGAGCCGACCAAGCCGACAGAGCGAGCCCGGATCGAGGTCGAAATGGCAAAGGGCTACAAGCTTGCCCGCGATTTCGCGCGCATGGCGCCTCACGCTGAGGAAGGCTATGCGGCCGCCAAGGCCCTTCTAAAAGAGTCGGCGTCCAGGGCACGCGGTCTTGATGAGATCCTCGACGCCGGCATGCTCGTGTTTGAGGCATACCGGGACCTCGGCAATCAGAAAAAGGCCGACGAGGCGCTCGACGATATGCGGGTCACGGCCGTCGTGCTCCAGTCGCCGAGCTTTTATTATTTCGCGGTCGATCGCAGGATCACATACATGATCGAGACGGGGCGAAAGCCCGCCGCTCTCGCCTTCTACGCGGCTGAGATGGCAAACGGCGTGAAAGGTTTTGTTATCAAGACGGCCGAGAACGACGCTGTTTCGCGGCTAAAAAGACGCGACCGACATTACAAGATCCTGGGTGAGGCGGCACCGGACCTGCCGATGGTTGACCAGTGGTTTCCCGGGCCCAAAAAGACGATGGCGGACCTTCGCGGAAAGGTCGTGCTCCTGGATTTTTGGGCGATGTGGTGTATGCCGTGTTTCGAGGCCTTTCCGTCACTGATCGAGTGGCACCAGCAGCTTTCAGGTCAGGGCTTCGAGATCCTGGGTGTTACGCGATATTACGAAACGCTGGGCGGGGTCCCGATCGAACGTCCGGCCGAGATGCAAGTATTGAAGAGATTTCGTGAGAAGGAAAAGCTGCCTTACGATTTCGTCGTAGGCGATGGCCAGGCGATTCAGTTATTATATGGCGGTACTGCATTGCCGACGGCGGTTTTGATCGATCGAAAAGGCGTGGTTCGTTATGTCGAATCAGGCGCCAACTCGATGCGTCTCGTCGAATTGCGGGAGATGATCGCGAAACTTTTAGCTGAAAAATGACCTGATGCCAAAGGACGGCCAAGCCACAAAGCGAAAGAAGACAAAGACCCAGGGATTGTACGATCGCATCGCAGATGTTCAAAATCTGGCGATGAAGATCAATGGTTACCGCGTTTCCGTCGCTAAATACTTTCAGTCGCTCGACCTGGACGTCGGACCCGATTCGCTCGTGTTGGACGCCGGCAGCGGCACGGGTATCGTCACACTTGCTTTTCAGGACGCTGGTTTCCGCCCCCGTGGTGCCATCGCTCTCGACCTCTCATTTAACTCTTTAAAAGTAGCGCGAGAAGAATTTACAAAACGCAAAAGATACGCAAAGCGGACCGACGCGGTGCAGGGGAATATCCTCAAGCTCCCGTTTCCCGACGACACTTTTGACCTTGTACTGATGTGCGGTGTGCTGGAGTATACGCCGCTCGACGACGGGCTGCGTGAGTCGGCACGCATCCTGAAGAAGGGGGCCCGTCTTGTCCTGCTGCCTGTCAAACCGTCCGTGGTCGGTACGGTGCTCGAGCTCTTATACAATTTTAAGATCCATCCGCTTGAGAATGTTCGTGAGGCCGCTTCGCGCTACTTCAACATCATCGATAACTGCGAATTTCCCATGACGGAACCCATTGGCTGGTCCAAAACGATTTTCCTCCTGGAGAAAAAATGAACAAGGTGCCGCTAATTATCGGCCATCGCGGCGCCAGCGCTCACGCCCCTGAAAACACGCTTGCCGCATTGCGAATGGCGGTTAACGCGGGTGCTGACGGCGTCGAGTTTGACGTTCAGCTCGCGAAGGATGGCGTCCCTGTCGTGATACACGACCCGACGCTCGATAGGACGTGCCGGCGGGAAGGGAGGATAGCGGATCACACCTCTGTGGAACTCGGCAAAATGGATGCCGGTTCCTGGTTCAATGATAAACATCCCGAGGCGGCGCACGCGTCGTTTTCTGCGGAAACCGTGCCGACTCTGCTCCAGGTGCTTGAGCTTTTAACTGGTTACGAGGGCTCGGTCTATGTGGAGTTAAAAGCGGATGACAGCAATTATCGGCAATTAACTGGGACGGTGTGTGACGTGATACGCCACTCGCCGCTTCTGCCGCAAATGATCGTTAAAAGTTTCAAACTAGCGGCGATCACAGAGGTCCGCTGCCTGTTTCCTCACGTGCAGACGGCGGCGCTTTTCGCACCGCAGATAATGGACTTTTTACGCCGGCGGAAACACATTGTCGCACTGGCACGTGAGGTCCGAGCCGATCAGATATCGCTGCATCGCTCTCTTGCGT
>JBHENG010000118.1:0-3636 GCA_046262195.1 Pyrinomonadaceae bacterium
CGTCTACACTCCGCAGGTGCAAAAGATCTTTGCCGAAGAGAAAAAGATAGGTGTAAAGCTGGCAGGTGTCCTTGCCGATCGTCTCAATGTGGCTCCAGTCGCCGAAACAGCCGTAGAGAGCCTTTTCGGCACGTTTCTCCAAGCCATTATTGTCGAATCGCTGGCCGATGCGCAGCGGCTTTCGGCGTGGCTCAAAGACAATAATATCGGGCGGGCGGCCATGATCGTTCTGCCGAGGTCGGCAGGGTCGGGCAAGCCTCCAAACGATGTCGATGCAGCATCGATAGACGGGCTGCTCGGCGTATCACAGCAGCTGTCGGCCATTTTGCACGAGATATTTCCACGTGAGATGTCTGCCCGCCTGGTCACCGACCTGGGTTCGGAAAAGGCTTTGAACAGCGCCATGCTGGTAGACCATGGCGGTGATGTACTGCTCAGCGGCCGCCTACTCGTTGGAGGCAAAAAGACGTCATCCGGCAAGAACGAGTCACTCTTGGCCTTCAAGCGTGAGCTCAGCGAATTGGGTAAAGAATCCACCCGGCTGGAAAAGGACATTAAAACTGCGGCGGCCGCCGTGGATGCCACACGGCAGACCTTGGTCGAGAACGAAAGCAAAACCGTGGACCTGCAGTCCCTGATCATCAAGGTAGACCGCGGCATTCACGGATTGCAGATACAGGTGCTCGCCGCTCGCGAAGAGATTGGACGTGCAGACCGCCACCATCGGGTTGTAACGGAAGAGACTCAGCAGATCGAGACAGAGATCGAGGAACTGAAGAAAAAGCAGGCCGACGCCCTCGAAAGCAAACGCACGGCGGAAGCCGCACTTCAGCAGACGATGGGCTCTCTTGATGACATCGGTGTCGACCTGGGCGTGGCGCGCATACGCGCGAATACGACTAGTGCGGCGCTCAACGAGAAACGTATGGCCGCGGCGACCTCGGAGGAACGGCGGCGTTCCGCTCAATCGGCTTTACGGCGGGTCGAGAACGAGATTAAGGAGATCGAATCCCGGCACGCGGTCCAGACGCTTGAGCTCGCTGAAAACGAGACCCGCATCAAGGACCTGCACTCCACCATCACTGAGATCACCGACCGGATAGCGTCCGCGGCGGATGATATAGCCAATGAAAATCAGGAATTAACCGCAGCCATCACCAACCTCGCCGCTGCGCGCGATCTTTCGGACGCCATGAGTGCCGAGCTTGCCGATCTCAACAAACGAGCCGCGGATGCGCGTAATGAAAGAGCCCAAATAGAGATCCGCCAAGCTGAGGCCATTACACAGCTGAGAAATACCGCCGAAAATTGTCAACAGGAGCTCAACGTCGGACTGGGCGAATTGATCCAGACCATCGAGCCGGATGACGAATTTGTTTTGGACGACGCCCGTCGCGGGGCGGATGACCTGAGGGAACGTCTCGAGAATTTTGGCGCTATAAACATGCTCGCCCTTGAGGAGCTGGGTGAGACCGAGGAGCGTCACATATTTCTTACATCCCAGCAGCGAGACATCATCGACAGCATTGCTTCAACTGAAGAAGCTCTGAGCGAGATCAAACAGCGGTCGCGTGAAAAGTTCAAGATGGCGTTTGAGGCCATCAACGCGAACTTTATGGAGTTTTTCCAGGAGCTGTTTGGCGGCGGACGCGGGGAAATGACGCTGCTCGAGTCTGATGACATTCTCGAGGCCGGCATCGAGGTAGTCGCTCAGCCGCCCGGGAAACGGCTGCAGAACATTCTGCTTCTATCCGGCGGTGAAAAAGCGATGACGGCTATCGCGCTGGTGCTTGCGATCTTCAAATATCGCCCCTCCCCGTTCTGCCTTCTCGATGAGGTGGACGCTCCACTCGACGATGCTAACATCGGCAGATTTGCCGCTAAGATCGCCGAAATGTCCGAAAAGACACAGTTCATAGTGATCACCCACAACAAACGCACCATGGAAGCTGCCAGAGCCCTCTATGGCGTAACGATGCAGGAAGCTGGTGTTTCCAAGATAGTCTCCGTAAAGTTCGACTAGAGCTGCCGGCACACCAAGACCAACCGCCGAACTCGTGCCTGCATCAAAGTTGTTTACCCCAATTCGGCGCCTTAATTTTTCTCGTGAAAAGAATTATAAATATTTTTATATTGACCATTTCGGTTTGTGTTGCCTCGCTTGCCGTGACCGGACAAACCGGTAGGGCGAAACCACCAAAGAAGCCTGCGACGCTGCCGGCCGCACAGGCTCCCCTACCCGAGGCTACGCCCGAACCGGCCGTTCTCCCGGGAAAAAGGAACGGACGTCCGACGACACCTAGCGCAAATGCTGCTGCCGCTATCCAAACGAGCGACAAGACGAAGCCCCCGGCCTATTCTTACGAGTTCACGCGACCCGGCTTTACGTATTCAAAGATCATTATTGAGCACGACGAGACCGGCAAAGGGACGATCTCATTCCTTAAAGAAGGCTTCGATGAACCTATTGTTGATCCGATAGAGCTTTCTCCGGTTACTCTCGGCAACATCAACAGCGCGCTGACCTCACTGAACTTTTTGGACTCAACCCAGAGCTATCAGCACGCCAAGGACTTTTCCAATCTGGGAAATCATCAGATAACCATCAGAAAGGCTGGCCGTGAGCGGCGCGTCGTCTATAACTGGACCGAGAACAAGGATGCGAAAGCGTTGATGGACGAGTACCGTCGGATAGGTAATGAATATACGTGGCAGTTTGAGATAAAGGTAGCTCGCGAGAGCCAGCCGCTTCAGACGCCAGGTATGATGGATATCATAGACTCCTACCTGCGTCGATCCGAGATCTCGGACCCCACTCACATACTTCCCTTTTTGACGGAGCTCTCAACCGATGAACGTCTGCCCCTCATGGCCCGGAACCACGCGGCAAAGCTCATCAAACAGATAAGCAAAAAATAGGTTCTATTTAAGTGTAATCGAACCGTCGTCGGCGATGATCGGCGCGTTGGGACCGAAATCCGCGATCGACAGCTCGCGGACCTTACGGATCGAGGCCCCGGTGCGGTCCAGAACAGGGATGCCGCGGCCCTCCTGCCGCCCACTGTGGATCTTTCCGCGAATGAATTTACCGTCAGCATCGATCGTCGCTTCGAGGATCATTGTCATCGCGGTCTCACCGACGAGCTGAAACCATCCATAGGTCGCGAAGTTGCCCAATGAGTACGCGATCAAGCGGCCCTTATAGATCTCCATCCCACGCATAACGTGCGGCCCGTGACCGAGAACCAGGTCGGCACCGGCATCGATAACCGTGCGAGCGAAGAGAGGCAGATTGCCCCGGGCTTCACCTGCAAAGATCTCCGTCTGATCGGGGACGCGCTGAGCGCCGGTGCCCTCGGCTCCCCCGTGGAAAGATACGACAACAAGATCGGCGCGCCTGTTGGCGTCTGTTATCAGCTGGCGGGCAAATGCCAGGTCATTGACGTTCGGCACGATGTTGTTGTGAGCAAATCCTATGAAAGCTACACGCTTACCTTTGACCGTGAGTACGGTAGTGGCGTATTGCCCCCGATCGCTGCCCGCATGTTTGATGCCGAGCTCATCAAGTACACGGCGGGTCGTAATACGGCCGGTATCTCCGAAATCGCCGGCGTGATTGTTTGCTAGGCTCATTAC
>JBHENG010000119.1:0-3494 GCA_046262195.1 Pyrinomonadaceae bacterium
GATCCGCTTCGTTCGGGTCTGCCAGTTCAGTAGGCGCTTGATGCGGAGCCTACCCGCCCCTGATGCAGAAGCCCGCACGCAGTAAGGGCGCCCGCAGCTATGATCAAGATGATAACGCGGCGACAACATCGTGTAATGGCGACGGCGCTATACTCGTTTGGTGAACGGAGTGGCCTTTTTCGCTGGCGTGCAGATCAGTGGATGATGAGAGCGGGTTACTTCATGCGGGCTTCTGGCTGGTATTACATCATCCGCGCGCTGCCCTTCTGCAGGCGTCACGACCTCAGGATCGAAAAAACCGCGAGATTCCCCGCGCCATACATTGAGGAAGGCGTCCTGGTGCTCACATTCAAGAAATTGATCAAGATAACGAAGTCGCCTAGAGGCAAAAGACGACGCTGGTAAGGACTTAGCAACTAGGCATCGAGCAGCCATTTCTCGGCAGACTCGACGTCAGGATGGACACTGAACTTCGCACCACGATTGGTGCCGATGAGCATTGCAAACCGACAATGTAAGGGCGACCAGTGCAGAAGCCCGCACGTAGTAAGGGCGCCCTCATCGACCACTCTAGTAAAGTGCCAGCGGCGAACGTGCTCCCTGGATATGCCTTAGTTCGAACAGTGCAGCGGGCGCCCTGACTTCGTGCGGGCTTCTGCAACGAGGAACTACTCGGCTCTTATTGCGGTTACCTTCCAGCGGATGTTCGCCCGGTCGTCATCCTTTGTGAAACCGTCGAGCGTCAGCGTGATGGGAATGGTGTCGCCCGGTGCGAGCTGAGGCTGTTGGACGGGAACGACCAGGATCTTGCGTTCGCGAATGACGTCGTTGAACTGGGTAACGACGGCGACGTTTACCTCGAGAGCTTTGATGGTGCGTGTACCTTTATTGCGGATCTTGCCGCTGATATACATCGAGATGGTGCCGAGGCCGGTGGGCGACTGGACGGTCTTGTCGTCGGTGGAAATGATGATGTCCTTTTGAAGGTCGGCATACTCCGGCGAGCCGTCACGATGAGCGCCGCGCAGTATCTGCGCGGTTTGTTCCTCGATGGACGGCCTCAGTGAAAGTGCCCAAATGGCCACACCGATAACGGCGATGCCGATGATGGCGGCGACGAGGAACGACCGGTTAATGCCACGGTTTTTTTCCTCGACTTTGAATAGATCGTCCATCTCTTTTGTACTTAGACAACAAGCTTCGGCTAACGGTTCCCATAGGTTATCATTTTGGGAAAGAAGCGGAAAATGTCCACCCCGCCCGCAAAAAGCTCACCATTACCGCAGTACGTCGAGGCCGTTTTACCGGTACCTCTGAGGCGTTCCTTTACGTATCGCATCCCCGACGAGATCCGCAGCACGATCAAGTTGGGAGCGCGATTAATGCTGCCGTTTGGCCGGCGGAACCTGACCGGCTACGCCGTCGGGCTTCACGCCGATATTCCTGCTGATGTCGAGATCGACGAAACCAAGATCAAGGATGTGATCGAGGTTTTGGACGATGAGCCGCTGATAACGCCCGAGATACTCAAGCTGACCCAGTGGACTGCCGATTATTACGCTTCCTTTTGGGGCGAGATGCTCAAGGCTTCGCTGCCGGCGGGTATCAATTCGGAGAAGGTGCGTCCAAAACGGCGCAAGGCCGTACGGCTGCTCGACGGTGAAACTGAGCAAGCTCTGACGGAGCCGCAGCAGCGGATCGTCGATCTTCTCCGCTCGTGCGGCGGTGAGATGCTGTTTACCGACGTTATCGAGCGGTCGGGTGTGGGTGCCTCGCCCATTAATACGCTTTCAAAACGCGGTGTGGTTGAGGTTTATGTTCAGGATGTCATGCGTGACCCGCTCGGCAAGGCCAGCTTCCCTGCCCTGGACGATTTTACGCTTACGGACGAACAGAAAAATGCTTTTGAGCAGATCACCGGGGCGCTTCAAAACGCAGATGTTTTCAAGGCTTTCCTGCTGCACGGCGTGACGGGCAGCGGCAAGACAGAGGTATATATTCGAGCAATGCGATATACGCTCGACACCGGACGCTCGGCGATGATGCTGGTGCCCGAGATAGCCCTGACGCCGGTGTTCTCCCGACGGCTGCGGGCGGTGTTTGGCGCGGATGTGGCCATTTTGCACTCAAATCTTTCGCCCGGTGAGCGCTTCGACGAATGGCGCCGTATTCGCCGCGGCGATGCGCGCATCGCCATCGGCACGCGTTCGGCTGTCTTTGCACCGCTAGAGAATATCGGGCTGGTCATTGTCGACGAGGAACACGACCCGTCATATCGACAGCACGAATCTCCGTTCTACAACGCACGCGATGTTGCCGTCATGCGTGCGCACCTCGCCGGTGCAGTGGCGGTACTGGGATCAGCGACGCCCGCGATGGAGACTTTCTATAACGCCCAGAGCGGTAAATATACCTACCTGCGGCTGCCGGACCGTATTGGCGGACGCGGGTTGGCCGTGGCTGAGCTTATCGACATGCGCGAGGTCTTTAAGCGGGAAGGCAAGGACGTGCCGCTGTCGGACGAGCTGCTCGAGGCCATCGATGCCGCATATCTGCAGGGTGAGCAGGTCATTATCTTGCTCAACCGGCGAGGGTTCTCGCAGTTTGTCCTGTGCCGGACGTGCGGCGAGACGCTCAAATGCAAAAACTGCGACATAACGCTGACTTTTCATCGCGGCGGGGGGATCCTGCTCTGCCATTACTGCAATTATCGCGAAAACACGCCGAAGGTTTGCCCGCATTGCGAGAGCGAGTACCTGTATTTTGTGGGCGAAGGTACCGAGAAGATCGAAGACCTGCTGATCAGGAAGTTTCCTGACATGCGAATTGCACGCGTCGATCGCGACACGACCGCGAACAAAGGCGAGATGGAGGACGTGCTGCTGAAATTTGCTGCAGGGGGCCTCGACATGCTGGTCGGCACGCAGATGATCGCCAAGGGACACGACTTTCCAAATGTGACCCTGGTTGGCGTCATCTCGGTCGACATCGGTTTGGGACTGCCCGATCTGAGGTCGGCGGAACGTACGTTTCAGCTGATCACCCAGGTCGCGGGCCGGGCTGGACGTGGAAAGCGTGCGGGCAAGGTGCTGATCCAGACATATTACCCTGAGCATTACGCGTTGAGGCATGCAAAGGAACAGGACTACGAGGGGTTTTACGCGGAGGAGATAAAGTTTCGACAGAGACTGGCGTATCCGCCGTTTTTTGTCTTGGCATCGATAATTATCAAGCACCGCGAGCACGTCTTTGCGTCAAAGAACGCGAACATTCTGCGCCGAACGCTTGATGCGGCAAACACCGAGCGCAATGCGCGGGTTCTCGGGCCGGCACCCGCTTCCCTTTCGCGTTTGAAGAACGAGTACCGGCTGCAGATCATCATCAAGGCCGTCAGCCGCAAGGCGCTGAGGCAAACGCTCGACATTGCCCTATCGGAAGCCGAGGAGCAGGGCTGCGACCTCAGGACGATAAATGTTGAGATCGACCCCGTGAAC
>JBHENG010000120.1:0-3243 GCA_046262195.1 Pyrinomonadaceae bacterium
CTCCAGGACGTGATCGACGCCGCTAAAAGACTAAAGATGAAACCGGACGCAAACTGGCACTGACGCCCTTTGAAATCTCCCCGCAACCCGCCTGCGGGCGGCCGTCATCGAATCACAGTCAAATACGTTTACGTTTTGAGTTACAATTGTTCGCTAATAAGGGGGTTCGCTGCATGACTTCTCGCCTGCTCAGGTTGGTTTTTCTTTCCTTTTTTGTTTTCGCTTTATTGATACCCGTCGCTGCTCAGCAGCAGGCGCGAGCCTGCTTTAGGACACAGGCACGTGATGAGGCCGTGCGCACTGCTAAGGTATGGATGGCGCCGGATCCCGGATACGATCCGGTGCTCGGGTACAATCCGTCAACTGGCCCTCGCCGCGGAGCGCCGAAGGTCGATGACAACGGCCTGGCCGCCGCGATCCTTTGCAGCGCGAATCCCGATCCCAGGCCGGGCGAAGGGCGGACCCCAAAATTCCATTGCTCGGTCGAGGGCATGACGGATGACGACGGCGACCTCGTTCGATTTAAGGTCAAGCCGCATTTCAAAGGCCAATCCCGTGACAGACGCAATGGCGAGATACAGGGCGATTTTCTTTCATCGCGGTTCTCAAAAGCCGTGGGATTCTTTGCCGACGAAAACTGGGTGGCTGATGTAACGTGCAACGACTGTCAGAAAAGCCTCATACATAGCTTCCAGGGCGCGCCGTGGAATCCCGTGCAGCCGGCCGCCGGCATCGAGCTCCCGTTGGGAAGAGGGCTTGATGTGAACTGCGATAATAAAGACGCCGTCGGCCTGGCCAGGGGACTCGAAACACTCGCAAGAAACGGTACGCCCCGTGCCGAGATCGACGCATTTAAGCTGTGGCTCGCATTCATCGATCACGGCGACACGAAGACCGACAACCAGAAATTCACGTGTCTTAAAACGACGCGAAATGCCGACGGCTCACGAACGTGTGAGCAGGCGGCGTATTACGTGAGCGATATGGGGTCGACATTTGGCCATACCTCTGCGAGTGAGAACAAAGCGCGTCTGAATGGCTGGAAAGGAAAGGATCCTATAAAGGTGAATGGTGGCCGCTGTGAAACCACCGCCGGCAGCGTGGGCGACGCGTCGATATCAGAGGCCGGACGCGCCCTGCTCGCCGAGCAGCTCTCGCGTCTGCTCGAGGCTGAAAAAACTAATGGGACTATCACAAGGGTGTTCCGTGCTTCGAGAAACGCTGAGCGCGATCAGCCCGCCGAGGCATGGACTGCGGAATTTATTCGTAAAGCAAACACGATCATAAACGCTCGCTGCTCGAATTAGCGGCATGGCCGATGTTGTTGACGGTCCGGGGTCAGATACCGGCGCCCCCGGGAATATTTGACATTACCGGGGTAATGTCCTATCATTCTAATATGGTCGTTGCTCAATCGAAATTAACGTCTCAAGGACAGATATCGGTACCGGCCGAGATAAGACGGCGTTTGGGACTCGCCCCCGGTTCTGTGCTTGAGTGGGATGAAGAGGGCGATAAGGTCGTTGTTCGCCGTGCGACACGATATAGTTTTGAAGATATTCACCGAAGGATCTTCAAGACCGATCCCGAGCTGAAGACTCTCGACGAACTCAAGGAAGGTATTCGAGAGCACATGAGAAGAAAGCATGCGCGCCGTTGACACCAACGTGCTCGTTCGACTTTTAGTTCGTGACGATAAAGCACAGCAAAGTTCAGCGGAATCATTCGTCGCACCAGGAGCATGGGTTTCACATCTTGTTTTAGCAGAAACGGTTTGGGTCCTCGATTCGGTTTATGGCCTTAACCGAGCCGAACTGATCGATGCCATCACGATGCTTCAAGACCAAGAACAATTAGTTATCGAAGAGGCGCAAGTCGTATCAGCCGCCCTGGAACACTACAGAAAAAAATCCTCACTTGAATTCACCGACTGCCTGATTCTTGAGATCGCTCGAAAGGCAGGCCACACTCCACTTGGAACATTCGACCGAAACCTGGCAAAGATCGGCGGGACCGAGAAGTTATAGCCTCTAGTAGGCTCGTGTCAGCTCTACGCCGGTGTAGTAATGTTTGATTATCTCGTCGTACTTTACGCCCATTTTCGCAAGCCCATAAGCACCGTACTGGCACATGCCCACGCCGTGGCCCCAGCCGCGGCCGGTAAAGGTGTAGCTCGCAACCTGATTGCCGGCACCGTACCGTTTATCGATCACAAAAAGCTGCTCGTTGAGTCTTAAGGCCGAGCGGATCTTGCCGCCTCTCAGCGTCTTGACGCCGTTGGAGCCTATGATCTCAAGCTCGACGGCACGCCTGGAATAGCCTTTTTGCTTGATGTTGACGTCGTAGAGCGTTCCGATGCCGCGGACATATCGCGACAATCGCGACTGAACTGCCCCGGCACCAAGAGTTGTCGTCCAGTTCGTAAAAGGCGACATGTTCTCTGCCACGGTCGGCATATCCGTTGGCTTTATTTCAAGATAGGCGACCGCTCCCGTAGCATCGGTCTGAAAAGCCACATCCTCGCCGCCAACGAGGGCTGCCTCTTTGACCTGGTACAGACCGTCGCCAAATTTGCGAAACAGAAATACATCCGGTCGTACGATCACCTGCCGCTCGGCCTTGCCGATTCGCAGAATGAGCTTTCCGTCTACGGTCGCTTTCGTCGTCCCGGTTTGCAGGGTCGGCATCCATTTTTTCTTCTCGTAGATCTGCTTGATCAGCCGCAGCATTTTTGCCCGCGAGAAAGCTTTGTTTGGCTTTATCGTCAGATCGGGATGCACCGTAAAATATCCGTCCCGCATGAGCATCGCAAAATCCGCTCGCCGATCTTTCGGTATCTCTTCGGCGTCATCGACCGAGAGTTGGTACAGCACGTCCGAATCGCTCAAAAGCGTGTCAGGGGCCCCGGGCGCGTAAAGGAATCCGGTCAGTACACGCGCCAGTTCTATCGGTTTGGCCGTATCTTTGGTCACATTTGGAAATGTGCGGCCAAAACGCGTCGCAAGCTGGTTTAACCAGTTCGACATTTCCCCGGGGGTCGGCTCATCTTCCAGCCAATCGTCCGTGATCTGCGCGGTGGTCATCGAAAAGCCGTTTAGTGCGAACAGCGACATCAACCTCACAAGCTCGAGGTTGCCCTCATCGCGCAGCTTTGCCGGGCGTCTCTGCGTCTTGATCAGGAATGGCTCGAAATGACGATGACCCTCGAGTGAGCATTCGACACCGCGCAGGTAAGGCTCAGCC
>JBHENG010000121.1:0-3027 GCA_046262195.1 Pyrinomonadaceae bacterium
GTCTTACCCGAGCTCTCCGGACCGTAGACCTCGATGATGCGGCCGCGAGGAAATCCCCCAACGCCGATAGCGGCGTCGAGGCTTAGACAGTGTGTTGAGATCGCACCGATGTCCTCGTGCGGACGCTCGCCTAAACGCATGATCGAACCTTTGCCGAACTTTTTCTCGATCTGCAGCAGTGCAGACTCGATCGCTTTTCCTTTATCTAAGCTCATAATGTGGTGTTTTCTCCGTCGTTGCTTTAGGTCAATGTCGTTCCAGAAGCCAGATTAACACTTATGCTGATGAAATGCAACACTGTTGCACATGTGCAACATCCGCATTGGCTGTGGAAACGGACGTCATCAGGAATTAAGAACGATTTCGAGCAAGTGTAAATCAAGATAAACACAAATTCAACAGAGAACCTCATGCAGGTCATATGGCTGCCCATTCAGATCCTGGTTCTCTCCTTTTCTGCTATCATTGTGGCTTGCTCCACCTGAAAACCCGTCTTGCCGGGGGTGAATCGATGAAAGATCTCATCGAACGATTTGACGACGATGGGCGTCCAAGAAAGAAATGGCAGGAGCGCGTCCGCCAACGTCTTATGCAATCTGGCAGGACAACGAGCAAATCCTAGGCATGCCGTCTGCAGTAAAAAGCCTTTTAATAATCTTGTTGGTTTTGTTTTTGGGTCGCATTGGAGCGTCTCAGGACCTCACGCGCGAACTAAAGGTTGGACCCCGGGGTGTGATCGATATACTCAACAGGTTTGGCCGCGTGGCGATCAAGGCTGAGGAGGTAGCGGATGATAAGCCTCTGACCAGCCAACTCTCGGCATCATCACCTTTGGGTGTTAGCGAGTCTGACATCAAGATGAGCGGCGGGGGCTCGAAAACACTCATCAAGATCGACCCAGCGGACAAAAAAAAGCGAATAGACCTGGTGCTGATCGTGCCGGCACGTACTTCAGTAAAGATCGAGACCGGTACGGGGGCGATTGAAGCTGTCGGCGATTTTGCTTCGATCGAGGCCGGAACTGAGACAGGAACGATCACTTTGGATGTGCCCGATGCCAATCTCGAATACAAATTCCTCTGGACAGAATCGCGACCGCGATACGTCGCGGACTTTGAGATTGCTGAGGTAAAGGAAAAGAGCGCCGGTCGGTTTGAGATAAAAGGACGGCGCCGAGCGGAACAAAACGCGGATCCGGCGGAAAAAAATGGAAAGGCCAAGGACGCGGATAAAGTCACTCTCGACCTGACCACCGCTCGTGGGATCGTGCTGTTAAATGTGCCACCGAGCGAGGTGATGAGCGATCTCAGAGAACGGCCGCTAACCGAGGCCGCAAAGGCCATTATCCGCAGCGGCGATTCACTGCTGATGGAGGCGATCCGTCGTGCTGCACCAAAATACTTTGGGGATTATGCCCGTTCGCTGCCGCCATATGAGAGCCAGCCGACATTCGCCGTGAGGGCCGCGGGATTGAACATTCCTCCGGGGGCCGTCAAAACGGCGACTGTACGCGTTACTGATCTTTTTAACAGGGCAATAGACGGGCTGACTGCCAGGGATTTTGAGGTCGTCGAGAACGGGATCACCCGCGACGTAACATCTGTCAGCCGCTCAACAGCGCCTTTTAATCTTGTGCTTTTGCTCGATGTTTCCGGGAGTGTGGAGAATTATGTAGATTTTATTCGGAAGGCCGCACGAAATTTCGTCGAGACCGTCGGCAGCGACGACCGGGTATCGATCGTGATCTTTAATGAAGACGTAAAGATGCTTTCCCCATTTACCACGGACAAGGCAAAGCTCTCGGGGAGCCTCGATACATTCGATGCGGGAGGTGGGACCGCGTATTACGATGCCCTCGGGTACGCCGTCAGCGATGTATTGCGGCCGCTTAAGGGGGGCCGTACCGCTATAGTTATTCTCACGGACGGGGACGATAACCGGTCATTTCTCCCTTTTGACTCGCTGATGGGCTCGATCCAGGAGAGCGGAGCACTCGTCTATCCGGTATACGTGCCCTCGGCACTGATAGCCCACGCTTCGCAGAACCCCAACACTGACATCGATCCGATCAGAAAAAAGTACATGGCCTTGACGGCAAAATCGCAAGGTGAAGGCGAACGTCTTGCCAAGGTGTCCGGCGGCGTTTATTATCCAGTAACGCAGATCGGTCAGATACAGAAAGCATACGAGGACATAGTCCTGCAGATGCGTTCGGCATACAACGTGACGTTCCGCTCCGACGCAGCGGTTGCGGGAGGAAGCGGGCATTCGCCTCGGCTTAAGATCCGTGCGAAGCGGGACAATGCGTTCACCTTTATCACGTCGGTCGCTGCGGTTGAAAAATAGAACTACAAATTGAATATGAAAATTCCAGCCATATCAGGCGTGTTTTTGATACTAGTATTGCAAGTTTCACAGAACTAGTTTGTCCGACGAGCCTCTATTTCAGGCCCTTTTTGAGGACGTAGAACGCCGTCCGATGACCGTCTCGGAACTGAACGCCGAGGTACGGTCGGTCATCGAGCGGCGTTTTAATTCTGTCTGGGTCGAGGGCGAGATCGTAAACTTCACCGCCGCCGGGTCGGGTCATTGGTATTTTAATCTCAACGACGGAGTGGCGCAGATCAAAGCGGTTTGCTTTAAGAGCTCAAATTTTCGCATCCGATTTCGCCCGCAAAACGGCATGACGGTGCGGGTGCGCGGCCGGCTCAGTGTTTATGAGCCGCGGGGAGAGTATCAACTCACCGTCGAGACCCTGGATCCGGCGGGTGAGGGAGCTCTTCGTGCAGCTTATGAACAGATAAAGGCAAGGCTGGAGGGGGAAGGCCTCTTCGACGCCGGGTTGAAGCGCCCTATCCCTTTCTTCCCCCGCAAAGTGGGCATCATTACCAGCCCAAGCGGGGCGGCTTATCACGACATCCACAACGTCCTCACCCGCCGAGCAGCCTGCGTGAGCATTTTACTGATCCCCACATCCGTACAAGGCGAGGGTGCAGCTGACAATATTAGGCGGGCCCTCGCCTACGC
>JBHENG010000122.1:0-1879 GCA_046262195.1 Pyrinomonadaceae bacterium
GCGTCATCCAGGCCGATGGCCAACGAAAGATCGTCATGCAGCTGCTCAAGCCGGGGTTGAAGCCCCATGACCCGGACGTCCTGCTCGGCCGGTTCTACATTTCATTTGATATCGGGGTTACCACGCCCTAGGTTTCGCTTAACAAGAAACAAATTCGACAATTCAGCATTTTAGAAGGAAACGCGAATAAAAAACTCATCGAAAGGAACATTACTTCCCCGCAAACGAAAACAAGGAGTCGCTTTATGCAAATCCCCTGTTTGGACCCAAATGGAGTGGCTTTTGACGGAGTTAATGTCTGGGCAACAAGCGCGGAAAACGATACCGTAACCAAGCTGCGAGCCGCTGATGGAGTTCCTCAGGGGCATTTAACGTCGGCAACAATCCAGTAGGCGTGGCGTTGGGCGGCTGCTAGTGGTGCTGGACGTGCTAGCCGATTTACCGCTTAAATCAAACGTCCAATTGAAAATTGGGAGAAATACTATGAAAAAAAATCTAACTTTATTAGGTTCGATGTTTGTTATTGCTCTTGCAATGCTATTTCTGTCCGCATCTGTCTCGCGGACTGCAACAGTAAGTTCGGGACCTGAATGTGCAGAATGTATGCGGGCAGCCGCAGAAGATCATAGGCGGTGTTTAGAGGCTGGAAAGGGCGCTGAACATTGCGGTTCTTATTTTGAACAGTCTAGAAACATTTGTTTGACCACTGTTTGTGGACCCAACCGTATAGTGGATGAACCCTAATTATTTGGTGTTCGATTCAGAAGGCAAAAACTCTTTATTCACTCAAGCGGTAGGTGAAAAACGCAATTCGGCTTTTGAGACCTACTCGGAGGCGAAACTTCGAGTTACGCAGGAGTGGTTTTTAGTCAATAATATCATTGAATTTAACAATCCTGCGTAACTGATATTTTTATAATTGCGCGAAATGGCGGACAATTTCTTAAATCCAACCCGCCGCCCAACAAATCAATGGACGTGAGGCGAAACACTACTTTTGTTATCGCGTCGTCCGTTAAACTTTAGCGGGTTTCTGGCAGTTCGGCCCACGTCATCTCAGCGTTTGACTAATCAAACATTTGGATTGCAAATGCTTTGGATAATACTATAACCAAGCTGCGCGCTACGGACGGAGCAACACTTGGGATTTTTCCGGCCGGCACAACCCCCTACTGGATAGTTTATGATGGAACTGATATTTGGGTTACCAATACGCTAAGCAGCAATGTAATGAAAATAAGGACAATCGATGGTGCGGTTATTGGCACATATCCAACTGGCTCTTACCCGCGCATTGCTACTTTTGACGGTGCTAATATATGGATAGCAAATGAACTCAGCGGTACCGTAACTAAATTACGGTCAAGCGATGGTACACTGCTTGGCAACTTTGCGACAGGTTCGCGTGCATTTGGTGCGGCTTTTGACGGAGCTAACGTTTGGGTTATGAATTACGGAAGCGGCACAATTTCAAAGAAATAGCATCTGTTTGAATTAAGTGTTCTATTAGGGAACAGAACGAGATATTAAATTCTCTTGTTTCATCCAGCCCAGCGTTTTCGTTGACTCGTTACGAGCGGACACATACTGTTTTCCAAATACTTTCTTGGGCGATAAAATCTATATTCACGCGGGATGGCCGTCGGACAGCGGACGCTATGCACCGCTTGCCTTGAGCATCGATTACAACGGTATTACATACGCGGTCGCGCAAATGAAAATTACTCGAGAACTCAAACCCGTCCAGTGGACACGTCTTGCGCGAAATTCGACCAAATGTATCAGCTGGACAATGGTCCCAAGCGTCATCCAGGCCGACGGCCAGCGAAAGATCGTGATGCAGCTGCTCAAGCCGGGGTTGAAGCCCCATGACCCGGAC
>JBHENG010000123.1:0-1818 GCA_046262195.1 Pyrinomonadaceae bacterium
TTTGATAATAGCCCACCGATTTATCGGTGGGTACGGATCGAATCAGAATATTAGTCCCGTAAGGGACGATTGAAATAGCCCCGTCGAAACGCATACAATTTTGCGCTCCTATCTCTATGGTTTTTTCAGTCGTCCCTCACGGGACTAAATCGGGATGTGACAGTCCTGGGGGTTCTTTGGTGCAGCCGTCGCTCACAACAACAAACCCACCAGGTTGATGGTTACCACGCACCGCATCTTCAAACTCCTGAGCCAGCAAGCGCGGATCAGGGACATCTGGCTTCTGCCCGAAACAGCCGCCGGCAATAATCCCCAAACTAAACAGGAACAAAACTGGTCCGATATATCGTTTCATTTTTGCCTCGCGGAGTTTCCCGACCGTTGATAAGCTGCCCCAAGCTTGCCGCCCTAATGAGCGGAAAGGCGTACCTTTCCGTTCGAGGGCGCTATGTTCATGCGGCTTTCAGGAGGTCAGAGACGTCGTACTCCGGGAACATTATGATGGCGGGATGGATGCCGAAAGCTTGTGCGAGCTGCTCGGCCCTGTGCTTGCCGATCTGTATCCGGTCGTTCTCCAGAGCGCTCAAGTTAGTGGCCGATATCCCGGTGCGGCTCGCTAGCTCGCCCTGCGTCCATTCTTTAAGTTCCCGAAGCATTCTGATGACTTCGCCGCTGGTTAAATGTACCCGGGTCCGCGCGGGATGGAATTCACTCTTCTGATTCGCCATGTTGCATCTCGTCAATACTCGTGCGGCGTAATCCTAAGTACCTGCACACGAATAACATCTCGATCTATTCGGTATATCACCCTATATTGAAGGCTGAGTCGTGAGGACCTCTGTCCCGAAAGTTGCCCTTCCAGCTTCTCGTCGTGAAAGCCAGGGAATTCCCTGAGCTTGTCCGGTCCGTGGATATAGACGATCTGTTTCCAAAGTTCATACTTCTTCAACACTTGCGACGGCATTTTTCGGCAGATCTTATTTATGCCGCGATGTTCTTCGATCCGCCACATTATTGAATATAATAACCTATCAAAAGTAATAAGTACATCGGCAGTGTGCCGGAAGGTAAGCCTGATTAGGTTTGCGTCCGGGACCGGACGTTTGATAATAGCCCACCGATTTATCGGTGGGTACGGATCGAATCAGAGTATTTAGTCCCGTGAGGGACGATTGAAATAGCCCATCGATTTATCAGCGGGAATTAAGCAAAGAATGAAACGAGCGATTAATCGAAAACATAACGCAGTTCATATTCGATGAAATGTGCATCGAGAAAGGAAACAAACTCAGTTTTGAAGTCCTTTTTCTTATGGTGTTCGGCTTGTCGGTTGATGTAATCGACGGTTCGTTTGACCTCACCAATGCCAATCGAAAAAGCAGCGTATCCTTCCTGCCATTCGAACATACGATGTTCGGCGAATGTGTCGTGAACCCATTTCGAAGAACCTCCTTTTAACAACTGCAATGCTTTAGAGATGTCTAGAGTCTTTGGAAGTGAAAGTAAGAGATGAATATGATCCTCGATACCGCCGGCGCAAATCAATCTCATTCCATGTTTCTTAGCTATTCCGCCAATATATGCATAAAGCCGTGTTTGAAGTTCCGGTGTGATATACGGTCTACGTTCTTTCGTGCTGAAAACACAATGCATTAATTGGCTAACGTATGAATGTGACATACATTTTTGCTCTCCTATTTTTGTGGTTTTTCAGTCGTCCCTCACGGGACTAAATCGGGGTGTGGCATCTGTTCCCACCGATGAATCGGTGGGCTATTGACGTTAATCCCTCCGGGATAGGAAAACCCTCCATTACAA
>JBHENG010000124.1:0-1384 GCA_046262195.1 Pyrinomonadaceae bacterium
CCTTACAAAGGAGGGGTCCGGCGGTAGCCGGGGGGTGGTTCTTGTGCGGAGCCTGGCCTGTGTGTTGATTTTCCATGAGACAACGATACCCATGCGAGCTCCCCTCCTTACAAAGGAGGGGTCCGGCGGTAGCCGGGGGTGGTTCTTGTGCGGCGCTCACAACTTACCAGTTCCCCTCCTTATAAAGAAAGGTGGCCGGAGGGCCGGGCTGGTTCTTGTGCCAGGTCACGAATTTCGAGTTCCCCTCGTTACAAAGGAGGGGTCCGGCGGTGTAGCCGGGGGGTGGTTCTTGTGCCAGGTCCCGAATTTTCGAGTTCCCCTCCTTACAAAGGAGGGGTGGCCGGTAGGCCGGGGTGGTTCTTGTGTTGAGTCACGAATATTTGGGGCGGCCCCCTGCTTCATCGGCTGCCGGTTTCTGCATATTGTAAAACACTAGGAAAAGAACCACCCCGGCCTACCGGCCACCCCTCCTTTGTAAGGAGGGGAACTGGAATGTGAGGAGGCGACCTGGCGAGTTTTGACACGAGACGGCCGCAGCGGCCGAAAGAAGGCACAGCTCCCCTCCTTACAAAGCAGGGTGGCCGGTAGGCCGGGGTGGTTCTTGTGCCAACTCCCCTCCCTACAAAGCAGGGTGGCCGGTGGGCCGGGGTGGTTCTTGTGCCAGGCCACGAACTTCCAAGGAGCCGCCACTAGCGCAGGTCCTGCGGGTCGATCTCTTTAGCCCCGAGGTTGCCGTCCGCATCGCGCATCAGTATCTCGATACGCCGCTCGGCTTTCGATAAACGCTCCCGGCATTCGCGCGATAGTTTGATGCCTTGTTCAAAAAGCTCCAGGCTCTCTTCCAGCGGGAGATCGCCATTCTCCAACCGTGTTACGATCTGCTCGAGCTCCGCAAGCGACGTTTCAAATGGTTTTTCCATGTTATCTCACCAATTCCTCAGCCTGCCGCAGCAGATCGCTTAGATTGCCGATCCCATAGGTGTCAGCCGTGTTTCGCGGACCGCCGGCGGCCGCGATAGCGAGGATCTCCTGCCCGATCTTTCGTGCAATGTCTGTTGCGAGCTGTTCTTCGCGGACACCCACTACCTGCCAATTATCGCCGCTTCGCCGCATTTTCATTTCGAGCGGCCGATCCGCAATTTTGCTTTTTACCACGGCCAGATCACCGTAGATCGCGATATCAAGATAGCGATCCGCACCCATGACCATCGCAAAAAAAGGCACGTAGCCAAATCTGGCCGTACGGTCTCTGATGACGCGGGGCAGTTCCGACCTTGCACGGTCCTTGACCGCCGGCAGGATGGGCCGTGCGATATTTGCAACCTGTCCTAATGTTGACGGCGGCAGCCCACGGCCGTACATATCGATCGCCTTTGACGTGATC
>JBHENG010000125.1:0-1132 GCA_046262195.1 Pyrinomonadaceae bacterium
GCGACAAGGTGTCGGCGCGTTCCACCGTGGGCCGGGCTGGCGTGCCCGTCGTGCCGGGGAGCGGCGGTGCGATCGACCGGGCCGAGGACATCGTGGCCTTCGGGGACGAGCACGGGTGGCCGGTCGCGGTCAAGGCCGCCTTCGGCGGCGGGGGCCGGGGCATGCGGGTGATACCCGACGCGGCATCGGCCGCGGCGGCCCTGGACGCGGCCCGCCGGGAGGGCCAGGCGTACTTCGGCCGCCCCGACGTCTACGTGGAGCGCTACCTGCAGTGGCCCCGGCACGTCGAGATGCAGGTGTTCAGCGACACCTACGGAGCACACCCTCACCGAGCTGGTATGCGGGATGGACCTGGTGGCCGAGCAGCTCCGGGTGGCGGCGGGGGAGCGGCTGTCGCTGACGCAGGACGAGGTACGGCCCCGTGGTCATGCCATCGAGTGCCGCATCAACGCCGAGGACCCGGCCGGGGGGAGGTTCCTCCCGTCGCCCGGCACGCTCACTCGGTTCTCGAGGCCGGGCGGGTTCGGGGTCCGCATCGACGCCGGCTACGGCGAGGGCGACACCATCTCCCAGCACTACAAGGTCCTGGCCTGGGGCCAGAGCCGGGAGGAGGCCCGGCGGCGCATCCTGCGGGTGCTGCGGGAGATGACGATCGAGGGGGTCATCACCAACGTCCCCGCCCACCTCCGCATCCTCGAGCACCCCGACTTCATCAACGCCGTGCACTCCACCCGGTGGGTGGAGGAGCGACTCGACTTCACCGACCTGCCGTCTCCCGCGGCCACCTCCGAATCCGACCGCACGCCCAGCGGGCCCCGAGTGCCCCGGACGGTCGACGTGGAGGTCGAGGGCCGGCGCTACCAGGTCCGGGTCTGGGCGCCCGGCACGGGCGAGGTGGCCGGCCCGCCCGTGGCGGTCGCGCCCGAGCGCACCCGTCGCCGACCGCCCGCCGGCTCGGTCGGCACCTCGGGAGCGGGACGGGTGACCGCACCCATGCAGGGGACGATCGTCGAGGTGGTGGTGGCGGCGGGTGACCAGATCGAGGTGGGCCAGGCCGTCTGTGTGCTGGAGGCCATGAAGATGGAGAACCAGGTCGATGCCGAGCGGGCCGGCACGGTCACCGAGGTACGGG
>JBHENG010000126.1:0-245 GCA_046262195.1 Pyrinomonadaceae bacterium
TCGACCAACTCCAGGCTCAAGGTCATTTGATCGCCCCGCTGTGCGACCCTGCCGCTCAAGATCGCCTGAACATTCAACTCTTTGCCGATGGCCTGTGTGTTCGTGTCCTTACCCTTGTATCGAAAGACCGACGAGCGCGGTTTTACGCTCAGATTGGGCAACTGCGACAAACTGCTGATCAGTGTCTCGGTCATACCATCAGAAAGGTACTCGACGTCCGCGTTCCCGCTCTCGTTGACGAATGG
>JBHENG010000126.1:433-677 GCA_046262195.1 Pyrinomonadaceae bacterium
CCCGAATTCTTCTGAGGTTCCGCCTCCGTCGTGTGGATCTGAGCACGTGTCGGTGCATCGCCGATCGCATCAGTAGTATGCAGAAAGGCCGTTGCCGGCTCATCGGCGAACTGGCCCCCCGCAGACGCAGGGGGTTCTGACGCCGCCGGTCCGTACAGCAATTCGGCTCCGTCATCCAGACAGAAGCTCATGCCGAGGTCATACTCGCGGCCGCATTGCGGGCATTTTTTCATACCGTCTTAGT
>JBHENG010000126.1:762-1076 GCA_046262195.1 Pyrinomonadaceae bacterium
CTTGAAAGTCTTTCTCCAGCCATTCGAATGTCTTATCTTTTTCCCCAAGTCCTGAGTAAACTGCAGCTACATCGTGACCAGAAGCTTGGTTTCGGCCGTATTTAGCTTCCAGTTCCTTAACAACAGATGTAGCTGCGGCACGGTTTCCAATGGCCCCATAAACGTAACCGAGTTCGCTGAGGACGATATTTTGCCGGCTAGTTAATTCCACGGCCGTCTCCAGTGCCTTCACGGCTTCGTTGCTGCGGCCAAGTTTTAGATACGACAGGCCCAGATATCCGTACGCTCTGCCGAAGTTTGGATCGAGCTCGATC
>JBHENG010000127.1:0-892 GCA_046262195.1 Pyrinomonadaceae bacterium
GTGTGAGGCCGTGGCAGATCGTCGCGGTCACCTTCACCAACAAGGCAGCCAACGAGATGCGCGACCGGATCGCCGGGCTCATCGGCGCCGACCAGGCGAAGGAAGCCACCATCGGGACGTTCCACGCCATCTGTGCCCGCATCCTGCGACGCGACGGCGACCGCATCGGCCTCGAGCGCAGTTTCAACATCTACGATCGGGCGGACCAGCTGGCGCTCGTGAAGAGCCTTCTGCGCCAGCTCGATCTCGACGACAAGCGCTTCCCGCCGGGCGGCATGCGTACGAGAAGGCGCTGGCCGACGACAACGCCGTCGACTTCGACGACCTGCTCATGAAGGTGGTGTTGCTCTTCGAGCGCAACCCGGAGGTTCTCGCCCGCTACCAGATCCGCTGGCAGCACATCCTGGTAGACGAATACCAGGACACCAACCGCGCGCAGTACCAGCTGGCGCGGCTGCTCGCCGCGAAGCACCGCAACCTGGCCGTGGTGGGCGACGACGACCAGTCGATCTACTCGTGGCGGGGCGCCGACCTGCGCAACATCCTGGACTTCGAGCGCGACTACTCCGATGCGCGCGTGGTGAAGCTGGAGCAGAACTACCGAGTACGTCGCCCGCCAGGTCGAGAAGCTCGTCGGCGGGGGCCGCTCGGGGCTGCTCACTCGACGCGCCGATGACGAGGACGGCGCCCTGCGCTACGGCGAGATCGCCGTCATGTACCGCATCAACGCGCAGTCGCGGGTCCTCGAAGAATCATTCATGCGCTTCGGGATCCCGTACCAGCTGGTCGGCGGCACACGCTTCTACGAGCGGCGCGAGGTCAAGGATGTGCTCGCCTACGTCCGCCTGGCGCGAAACCCCGCGGACCGCGTGGCGCTGGAGCGCGTGATCAA
>JBHENG010000128.1:0-857 GCA_046262195.1 Pyrinomonadaceae bacterium
CCTTTGAGGCCTAGCGGATAAGCTACGTAGCCGTCAGGGTGTTTCTCGATCAAAATCTTTAAGGACTTCATCCCTTCGCCTCCACAGACGCATATTACCATACAGGTCGCACGCATCTGGAAAAGCCCAGGGCCTGCTCGCGATTGTCGCGGTTCATTCTCCCACTATCATGAGCCCAATGCTACTGCTTCTTCAGGTACTTATTAGGGATGGGGTTATCGGCGGTTTCACCCTGCCAATAGATCGTTACGACCCACCAGCGCTTACCGTCATTCAGAAGCTGGAAACTGTTGATGCCGCGCTGGAAAGGTTTCTTATCCTGGCGAGCACGGCGTGACTCATAGGTCGAAAAGACGTGAGCGATGTTTCCATATTGGTCGACCCTGCGTGCCACCTCACTCTCGTAAAAGCCCTCCTTCGCAAAGAAAGGTTCCGCACGCTTGATGTAATCTTCCGGCGAAACCGCGTTCGACTGCGCCAGGCCCGTCGTCGGGTTCTTCCCAGTCGGGATCAGCCGTGCATCCTTATGAAAGAGCAGCCGAAACCGTTCCCAGTCCCGCGCCTTTCCGGCGTCACCCGAGATCACGTCGTACACGGCCTTCATGATCGCGTCCAGCGACGACACATCCCTGGGATCAGCCTCCTTTGTCGTTTGTCCCATAGCAGGTTGTAAGCAGAAGAGTGTGAACACAGTAAGTAGTACAAGTTTTTTCATAGAGGAATTATACGAAAAGAGCTTGGAATTTGGTTTATCTTTCTGGGAGAGAGCCCGAGAAGCTGGAAAAGCTGGGAGTCAGCCGTGAACGCCGTCGCCTCAACTTGATCATAGCTGCGGGCGCCCTTACTGCGTGCGGGCT
>JBHENG010000129.1:0-850 GCA_046262195.1 Pyrinomonadaceae bacterium
CATCCGGGCTGTACACGTGCAGGACGTCATGGCCGCGCCGGGCCAGCTCGCGGCTCAGCGCCATGGTGAACGCGTGCCCGCCGTAGTCGTGCATTGCGATCCGCATCGGCAGCGCCTAACCGGAGGACGCAGCTCGCAGATCGGGCTCGGATGACGAGGCACGCGCCGCTTGGCGGCGGCCCTCCCTCCTCCGGGGTCTCGGGGGCTCGTAGCTCTCCTCGTAGTGGTAGGTGTCCTCGCCGGTGACGTCCATGAGGACGGTGCCCACGATCGGGGCGCCGGCCTGGTGGAGCACGTCCACGGCCCGGCGCACCTGGCGCTTGGACGACACGCCGGTGGCGGCCACCAGGATCGTGGCGTCGGCGAGGACCAGCGCGTCGGTGACCGGCAGCACGGGGGGACAGTCGAGCACCACCACGTCGACGAGGCTGGCGATCGCCTGGATGGCCTGCTCGGCGCGCCTGGTGCCCAGCAGCTCGGCAGGGTTTGGCGGTATCGGGCCGCTGGCCAGGAGCGAGATCCGGCCGTCGGCGGCCACCGGCTGGAGCACGTCGGTGGCGGCCAGCTGGCCGGCGAGGGCGGAGCTGAGCCCGACTTCGTTCGTCGCCAGGAAGAACTGGTGGAGCCAGGGGCGGCGCAGGTCGCAGGAGACGGCGGCGACCCGTTGCCCGGCGTGGGCCAGGGCGACGACCAGGTTGGCGACCACGGTGGTCTTGCCCTCACCGGTCGTGGCGCTGGTGATCTGCACGATCCGCACGGGCCGCTCGGCGGAGAGGAAGGACAGCGAGGTTCGGAGTGCCCGGTACGCCTCGGAGACCTTGGAGCTCGGCTCCTCCAGCGGGAACAGGAT
>JBHENG010000130.1:0-575 GCA_046262195.1 Pyrinomonadaceae bacterium
GAGAACGGGAGCAGGATGTCCCACAATGTCTTGATCGCGGCCGGCGAATAACCGGCGTCGCGCATACCACCGGAAAAGGCCTCGTATTCCTTGTCGAGGATTTCCTTCTTCTTCTTACCCATTGCCCGGCGCAGCAGATCGGCTTTACCCAGCGAATACCCGGCCAGCTGCTGGGCAATCGCCATGACCTGTTCCTGGTAGACGATCAGCCCAAAGGTCTCACCCAGGATGTCCGCCAGCGGTTCGGCCAACTCCGGATGAATAGGCCGCACCTCCTGGCGGCCGTTCTTGCGGTCGGCGTAGTCGTTGTGCGCGTTAGCCCCCATCGGACCGGGCCGATACAGCGCCAGCACGGCGGAGATGTCCTCGAAGTTGGTGGGCACCATGCGGCGCAGCAGATCCCGCATCGGGCCCCCGTCGAGCTGGAACACCCCGAGGGTGTCCCCGCGGGCGAGCAGCTCATAGGCCTTCGCGTCGTCGAGCTCCAGGTTCTCCAGGTCCAACGGTGGCTTACCGTTGAGCTCCATGTTCCGTAGCGCGTCATCGATGACGGTGAGATTGCGCAGGCCCAGGAA
>JBHENG010000130.1:585-820 GCA_046262195.1 Pyrinomonadaceae bacterium
CCCATATCGAACTGAGTGATGATCGCGCCGTCGGAGTCCCTGCGCTGGATAGGGATGACGTCGATCAAAGGCTCGCTGGACATGATCACACCGGCCGCGTGCACGCCCCACTGCCGTTTGAGACCTTCCAGCCCACGGGCAGTATCGATGATCTCCTTGACCTGGGGATCGGCGTCGTACAGCGCACGGACCTCGGTGGCCTCGGCATAGCGCTTGTGGTTGGCATCGAAGATTC
>JBHENG010000131.1:0-388 GCA_046262195.1 Pyrinomonadaceae bacterium
CGTCGGCAGCAAGACGCCGCAGCGTCAACTCGCTGTACCCGTTGATAACCGTCAACATATTATTGAAATCGTGTGCTATCCCCCCGGCCAGCAGGCCGATAGACTCAAGTTTTTGAGATTCCCGCAGCTGCTGCTCGAGAAGTCTGTATTCCGTGACGTCCTGCGCGGTGCCGAACATACGGACAGCTTCTCCGGTTTCCGGGTCCACCTCCGTCTGACCCCGCGAGTGGATGATGTGAATGCTTCCATCGCGGTGCCGAACCCGAAACCAAAAATCGAAGGATCCATGAATATCCACTGCTCCCTGCATCGTTGCAAGGACGAGGGCCTGGTCATCAATGTAAACACATTTCTCGACGACGCTTGGGATCGTGGGCTCGATCTCATT
>JBHENG010000131.1:536-812 GCA_046262195.1 Pyrinomonadaceae bacterium
GTATGATCTTTTGTGCCGCCAGCTTGCTTTCGGTAATTTCAAAGTTGACTCCGCACATGCCAACCGGTTTACCATCCTGGTCAGTGGTGACCGCAGAGTTCGACTGGACCCAAACTATACGCCCGTCCTTCGCTATCCATCGAAATTCCTGGCTGCCGCGGCCCCGCCCGTCTTCAAAAACCGCAGCGGCCCGCGCCCCAGCCTCGTTCCGATCATCCGGATGAACGATAGTCAACCAGAAACTGGGCGTTGAGAGCCATTCATCAACGGTATACC
>JBHENG010000132.1:0-752 GCA_046262195.1 Pyrinomonadaceae bacterium
CGCGGTACTGATCCAGCCGGACGGTAAGATCGTTGTCGCCGGTGAAGTTTCTCTCTCGGGGGGCTCTACTTACGACTTTGCTCTCTGGCGTTTTAACGCGAACGGCAGCCTCGACGCGGATTTTGGTACCGGCGGGCGTATAACCACGGACTTTGCAAATGGTTCCGACCGGGCGAACGCCGCCGCACTTCAGTCGGACGGCAAAATAGTCCTGGCGGGGTTTACGTCGAACCTCATTGGCAGTACCGATTTTGCGCTTGCACGCTATGTCACAGCAGCTTCCAGCGCACAAGTTTCGGGCAGGGTAACAGCGCCCGACGGCCGCCCCATCAGGAACGCTTTCGTGTCCCTTATTGATCCGCAGGGCGTTCCGAGGACAGTCACCACCAGCTCGTTTGGTTTTTACTCGTTCGACAATGTCCCCACCGGCGTTACCTATGTGATCAGAGTCTCGGCGAAACGTTATCGCTTTGCCGCACGCAATCTAACGGTTAACGACAACATGACAGACGTGGACTTTGTAGCTTCAGAGTGAATTCCGTGTATTTTTCGGAGAAGTCGCATCCGGACCGCAGACCAATTTGCTTCTCTATTCCAGGTACGTCCATGCTAGTTTCATGCTAAACCGGTCATTTAATTGAAGGCCGCTTGCTTCTAAGGTAAGCGGCCTTCGGTAGCTAACTGCGGAGAGCAGGATCATCGCATTCGGACCCTCACATAATCGTTATTGTTATTGCTCCGTGGGTCAAATG
>JBHENG010000133.1:0-748 GCA_046262195.1 Pyrinomonadaceae bacterium
GCGCGACATACGCCCCGGTGAAGAGTTGACGTGCGACTATCACGAGTCACACCACAGGGGGAAGCGCCCTTGCACGTGCGGAAGCAACCGATGCCAAGGGTACATTTAGCCGGAAGGTAAAAGTAAAAAGGCAAAAGGTAAAAGGCAAAAATAAGAACCGGGTTTTTGACTTCACTTTTGCCTTTTTACTTTTCGAACAAGCGCGCGATAGGTTTACCGGCCTGGGGGTTGTTTTCGCTGTAGTCTATGTTCAGAAAGCGGCACATCGTCGCAGCGACCTGGTTCTGATATACCGTCCCGGTGCCCGCCCACTCGCCGCGTAGCCGGCTATCGGGACTTACGATCGCCAGCCAAGTATATTTCGCTTCCTCGATCTTCTCACCGTGATCCTTCCACCGCCGCGCATTATTTCCGCGGCCATGATCAACAGTAATCATGATGGTCGTCTTGTCCCGATAGCGTTCATCACTCTGCAGAAACTCCCACAACTGCCGCAGGTAAGCGTCGGTGCGCGCAAGCGCTTGCAGCACTCGGTCGTAGCGCCCATCGTGCGCCCAATCGTCGGTCTCGCCCCATGAAACATAGAGAACACGGGGCTGGTAGGTCTTCAGGTGAGCCATCGCAAAGCGGAACGTATACACGTCGTGACGGACGCTGTCCCACGGCGTAACCGTTTCGAACTGAAGGCGGCTCAGTTCTTGAACGGCGGGGTCTGGATGCTCGTATGCCTCATACCCGGCGTTAGAGG
>JBHENG010000134.1:0-281 GCA_046262195.1 Pyrinomonadaceae bacterium
GTTCAGAGGTCTTGAGGCCCACGTTCCTCCAGGTCTTGCCGCCATCGTCGGAACGGTAAACGCCGTTGCCGTACGACACACTGCGCTGGCTGTTGTTCTCACCCGTGCCCACCCAAACGGTCAGCGGGTTTTTCGGATCGAGCGCAATCGCGCCAATAGAATAGGAACCTTCTCTGTCGAACACCGGCGTCCAGGTGGCGCCGTTGTTAATTGTTTTCCAAACGCCGCCCGACGCTGCGGCGGCGAAATAGCGCGCCGGGTTGTTTGGATCGACTGCGAAG
>JBHENG010000134.1:514-747 GCA_046262195.1 Pyrinomonadaceae bacterium
CGCTCCGCCTGGCGCTTTGCATTTTTCGCAGCTTCGCTAACGGTTTTGCGGTTTTTGAATCTGTGCAATCTGCGTAATCTGCGGATTACGGTTGGCGTTTTCTGTTGACTTTCTATTCACGATTCACGATTTACGATTCACGATTCACGGTCTTTATATATCCACGCTCCGAGAATCGCCCCAATAACCATCGGCACCAGCTCGAACGCGATCACCTTCAAGTAAAAGCTCTT
>JBHENG010000135.1:0-702 GCA_046262195.1 Pyrinomonadaceae bacterium
GTTCGGGTGACCCTGCAGGCCCTCGCCGCCGTCCTGGGCGGGGCCCAGAGCCTGCACACCAACGCCTACGACGAGGCCCTCGGCCTTCCCAGCGAGGCGTCGGCCAGGCTGGCGCTGCGGACCCAGCAGGTGATCGCCCACGAGTCGGACGTCCCCGACGCGGTGGACCCGCTGGGCGGCTCGTACTACGTCGAGTGGCTCACGGAGGCGGTCGAAGCCGAAGCCTGGCGCCATCTCCAGCGCATCGACGCGCTCGGCGGCGCGCACCGGTGGGCGGGGTGCCCGTCGACCCCGGACGCCAGCGCGCCCAGATGGAGCGGGTACGCCGGTGGCGCTCGGGGCGCGAATCGGAGGCCGTGGCTCTGGCCCTGGAGGCGGTCGGGGAGACGGCCCTCGGCGACGCCAACCTGCTCCCCCCGATGAAGGAGGCCCTGCGGGTGGGGGCGACGTTGGGCGAGGTGAGCGACGCCCTCAGGCGGGTCTTCGGCGAGCACCGCCCCTGACGCTTCAGCTCCGACCCGGACGGCGCCGGCCTCGATGGGCCCAGCACGGCCGGTGCCAGTGACGACGCATGTCGGGCGCCTCCCGCGGCACCACGACCACGTGGCCGAGCCCCACACCGATCTGCTGCTGGCACCCCGGGCACAGGTAGCTCTTGTTGGCCTCGTAGGGCTGAACTTGGCGCACTTCCACGTCCTCGCC
>JBHENG010000136.1:0-381 GCA_046262195.1 Pyrinomonadaceae bacterium
ACCATAGGCTCGGTGAAATTGTAGTCTCGGTGAAGATGCCGAGTACCCGCGGAAAGACGGAAAGACCCCGTGAACCTTTACTATACCCTGGCATTGGATGCTGACACACCTTGTGCAGGATAGGAGGGAGGCTGAGAAGCCGGGACGCTAGTCTCGGTGGAGCCATCGTTGAGATACCTCCCTTGGCGTGTTGGTGTTCTAACCCCGCGCCGTAAGCCGGGCGGGAAACAGTGTCAGGCGGGTAGTTTGACTGGGGCGGTCGCCTCCCAAACAGTAACGGAGGCGCCCAAAGGTTCCCTCAGCACGGTCGGAAATCGTGCGCAGAGTGTAAACGCACAAGGGAGCTTGACTGTGAGACCGACAGGTCGAGCAGGGACGAAA
>JBHENG010000136.1:442-683 GCA_046262195.1 Pyrinomonadaceae bacterium
TGTACCGGTTGTCCTGCCAAGGGCACTGCCGGGTAGCTATGTGCGTAAGGGATAACCGCTGAAAGCATCTAAGCGGGAAGCTCGCCTCGAGATGAGGTCTCCCATCCCCCTAGAGGGAGTAAGACTCCTGGTAGACCACCAGGTTGATAGGCCACAGGTGTACGCACGGCGACGTGTTTAGCCGAGTGGTACTAATAAGTCGAGGGCTTGATGGTTTCATAAAGGTTTCGCCGCTATGCAG
>JBHENG010000137.1:0-593 GCA_046262195.1 Pyrinomonadaceae bacterium
CCGGCCCGACCGCGTGACCACGGGATGGCCGACGCGGGAATTAGTCCCTGTTCCCGTAGATGTTTTGTTGCATTCGCTTTCAAAGCATCCGCCAGTCTTTCGGGCTTCATCTCTGCCGAGACCACCGCATGAACATGATTGCTCCTCGCATTTACCGCCTGAAGTAAATAGCCTCTTCGTTGGCAAAGCTCCGCGATCGACGTCTCGACACACCTTCGCATGGGTTTTGAAAGTATTAGTTGCGGCTGTCGTGCTTCAATTTTCAGAGCCGACTCGAGAGCCGTATTGGGTTTCATTCGCGGCCCACCATAGCGGTTACGGCCGTCGCGGCCTACGGCACCCCGCTTGTCACCATGCAGCCAGCTGCCAAATGTACGAAAGGTGAGGAGATACGCAAGCGGAAATTGATTTTCCTCGAATACCTCGAACCCATAATCGTCAACGAGATCAGTCATATCATTTCACTTTATTTCACGGCGATCATCGCCACAAGCGCCCCTTCTACGTGCGGGCCACTGCACCGAACAAATGCAGAAGCCCGCACGAAGTAAGGGCGCCCGCTGCAAATATTCGAGCTAAGGCATATCCAGGGA
>JBHENG010000138.1:0-574 GCA_046262195.1 Pyrinomonadaceae bacterium
ATCATCTCCTTCGTGGGCGGTGACCCCGTCAAGCTGCTCGACATCCCGCAAAGCTTCAACGCCTTGGCCGGCCTGCGCTGGACACCGGACGGGCGCGCGGTGACCTATATAGATACGATCAATGGCGTCTCGAACATCTGGTCGCTGCCTCTCGATGGCGGGGCGCCGAAACAGCTAACCGACTTCCAGACAGACCAGATATTCTGGTTCGACTTCTCGCGCGACGGTCGCCAGCTCGCCCTTTCGCGCGGCACGCAGACGAGCGACGTGATTTTGATTAAGGATTTCAAATAGATCGTGAGACTTATCGGCGGTATGAAACTCAGTCCGTATCAAGTTTCGCGCGAGCTTTGGCGAGCGCGCTATCGGAGGCGTGGTTGAAAATCTAAGATGAAACGAGGCCGCAATGTATCGAGTTGAGACCGTTGACGCGCCCCGTCTTCTGCCGCTATGACGGAACGCCGCGGGTTATCGATCCCTCACTGCCCGATAGTAACGCGGGCACGGCGAGGCCTGGCTCTAAGCCCGGCGACCGAGATCCGTCCGGAAGCAATATCGGCGAGGTGTATTAGGC
>JBHENG010000139.1:0-521 GCA_046262195.1 Pyrinomonadaceae bacterium
GCTAATGAGCTACGAAACAATAGTTTTACAATAATTACACAGACAGTAAAAAGGCTAAAGCAAATGCTTTAGCCTTTTTACCTATATTGATAAAGTATCGTTCATTAATAAAGTAGAAAATTTCCCACATAATCACATAAGCCTTATAATGCGTGAAAAGCGTATAGCGTTACTCCAAGCCTTGTTTGATAATTAGTCATTAATTAATAAGCCAGCTCTTTTTTGTTTATCTTGCTTTAGGCAGATTTTTCAAATTCTGCGAAATCAAGTATTCATTTTTTGTTTTAATTGCAAAGATAAAACAAAAATCTAAAGTCGGCTTGACAATATAAAAGGAAATTTTTAATCTTTAGGTTCGTCTTCGGGCGATATTCCGCAGTAGCTCAATGGCAGAGCATTCGGCTGTAAACAGAAGTTGCAGCTTTCACAGGCGACTGTGATTGAAAAATGGGATGAATTCAAGGAAGCCTTCGCTAGCGAAAACTAGAATGGTAATCTTGAGCGAAGCCTGCTGAATGGTT
>JBHENG010000140.1:0-519 GCA_046262195.1 Pyrinomonadaceae bacterium
CTCTTCAAGCATCTCGCGCGCGGCGGCATCTTTCGGCGACTCGCCCGCGTCAACCATCCCGCCCGGAATTTCGAGCGTCACCTCTTTAGAGCCGTGCCGGTATTGTTCGATCATCACGACTTCATCGTTCGCCGTGAGCGGAATGATGTTGATCCAGTCTGACGATTCAAGGACGAAGAAGTCGTGTTCGCTTCCTCTGTGCGGGCTGACGCTCACGTCGCGGCGCACTTGAAAAACGCGACAGTCGGCGATGATCTCGGAACTCCTTCGCCGCCACGAGAGAGCGTGTGTCGCGTTCACACCAACAAACTCCGTTAGGATTTGATCGAAGTGTAGGCCGAGGCGTTCGAGTCGCGCACGCAAAATCTTGTCCGCTGCCTGCGCCTTCGCGTAAGCGTCAGGCCACGAATAGACGAGCGTGCCGACGGCTTTGAAGCCCGCCGAATAACTGATCGAGACTTTCAAAAACTCCGTCGCCGGGTGTCCCTTGATGCCGTGTACGCGCACGCGATTGTGCCC
>JBHENG010000141.1:0-510 GCA_046262195.1 Pyrinomonadaceae bacterium
ATGTTGACACGCGTACTGCCGCTTATATGCTGGCTATTGACCGCGTAGCGTTCGATACGAAAATGCGCGGTATTTATGCCTGATAAAATTAACTGTTTTGTTAAAAATACTTGCTTTTCCAATAAATTTAAAGTAAGGTTTTACGAAGTTGTAAAAAGGTCGTTAAAACTTTTTATTGACTTTTGCGCGAATGAATCGTATAAAATTACAACTAAGAGACTTAAATTGTATTAGTTAAGCTGAAAAATTTTGAAATCAAATGTTTGAAAGTTTTTCGGTTTATGCAATAATTGGGTAGCGTGATTGAGATTTTGTAATTCTAAATGTTTTAATCATGGCTGCTATTGAACAAAATTTTAATAATATTTTCGGCGGAGGAATGTGATGAAACTCGCTAATAAAGCGTTTGTTGTTGCGCTTACAATGTTGGCATTGATTACGTCAATGTCAGCCCAAACTTTAAGATCGACGGATGACCCGAGAAATACGGCGCCAACTGTGGGAACAGGT
>JBHENG010000142.1:0-505 GCA_046262195.1 Pyrinomonadaceae bacterium
CCTCGGATCTGCTTAGCAATGCGACTCGCGGGCGCTTTGCCGAGTTTATCGTCGCGAATGCACTCGGCCTGACGCTGGACGCGATCCGCGATGAGTGGGGCGCGTACGATCTAGAGACTCCGGAAGGAATAAAAATTGAGGTCAAGTCTGCGGCGTATATTCAGAGTTGGGCGCAAGTGAGACTGTCGAAAATAAGCTTTCTGGTTCCAAAGACCCTCGCCTGGAGTCCGGAAACCAATCGTCAGGAAAAGGAATCTCGCCGTCAGGCCGACGTTTATGTCTTTGCTCTGCTTGCGCGAGAGGAACAGGAGGGTATCGATCCGCTCGATTTGAATCAGTGGCACTTTTACGTGCTGCCGACGTCCGTTCTCAACGACCGAACACGCAGCCAGCACTCGATCACGCTAAAGACGCTCCAGTCCTTGTCAGGCGGTGCCGTGTCATATACCAATTTGCGTTCCGCTCAACTGCAAAGGCCCGCGCGTGAGCAAGGGCGGTACACGGG